>JBCBIN010000198.1:0-6991 GCA_038524555.1 Cyanobacteria bacterium J06623_7
GAAAAAATGCCACTGTATGCTGTTTTTAACTCCGGATAATGCCTTCGCCGGCAATACACAGACAATTACGACCTCACAAATTGAGCAGCTTTGCGATGGGATGAAGAGTTAAGCCTTTAGAGTTCCTACGTTCGCGCAAGTTGACCATTGAACATTGTCCATTGAGCATTGACTATTAAGCTATGACCGTTTCCCCGGAATTTGAACGCGGAATTGCTGAATTTAATCAGCAGCAGTTCTATCCCTGCCACGATACCCTAGAAGCGATTTGGGTCGAGGCAGCAGAAGTTGATAAAAGATTTTACCAGGGAATTTTACAGGTAGCGGTCGGTTGCTATCATCTCAGCAATGGTAATTTGCGCGGCGCGATTATTCTTTTGGGAGAGGCGGTTAGACGACTGTGTGATTACCTGCCAGACTATGAAAGCGTCGATGTAGAGGGGTTATTGTCTCAGTCCAGTGAGCTACTACAAACATTACAACAGTTAGAGCCAGAACAGGCACAGGACTTTTTTAAAGTGTTGGAACAAAAAGCAACTGACCAAAATGAACGAGAGACAGATCTGCTGGGGGATTTAGCGGCCGGTTGCCAACTACCCTACATCAATAGAGTATAAACTTAGCCACATTTTGCAAAAAAACTTATGACCGACACTATTTTTGGCAAGATTATTCGCCGCGAGATTCCCGCAGATATTGTGTATGAAGATGAATCAGTCTTGGCATTTAGAGACGTTAATCCCCAAGCACCGACTCATATTTTAGTCATTCCTAAAAAGCCAATTCCTCGCCTGTCAGAATCTAGCTCAGAAGATACGGCACTGATGGGACACCTATTGATGACGGTAAAAAAAGTTGCCGAGCAGGAAAACCTGAGTAATGGCTATCGAGTCGTAATTAATAATGGGACAGATGGAGGACAGACCGTAGATCACCTCCATTTGCATATTTTAGGCGATCGCTCGATGAGTTGGCCTCCGGGATAAATTTAAACTAGGGTAACTTAGGTAACTGGGTCTAATAGCTTCACTGTGATGGCTTGAGGACCCATTTCTCCCGTAGTTTCTTTTCCCGGACACCGCTACAGACTGCCAAACGCTCGAAGTCGTTGTTGCTAGAGCTATTGCGGTGAAAATAGACTTCTTTGCCGGTACTTAATATCTTTTAAAAAACCATATCCTTCATCGTCAAACAGTTTGGTCACCATCGCACTAACCTGCTGTTCGGGATAGACCTTGCGATCGCAGTATTACCTAGTAGATTATTTTAGTTATGGCCAAACGATAAAAATATCACTGTGCTTAAAATTTAACGTAATGCGATCGCATTTAGAATCGGTCTTTTCTTTTTCTCAAGGCTTTACTGCTTCTTTTTCCTCTAGTTGCTAATATTCTTTCAGCACAAAGTTAGAGGAATCGCGATGTCATCAGCTAAAACATCATCGAGCAACGGTGTCATGATGCAGTACTTTCACTGGTACATCGATCCCGATGGCTCACTCTGGCAACAGGTAGCTCAAAGGTCAAAAGACTTAGCGGCGGCGGGAATTACAGCTCTCTGGTTGCCGCCAGCTTATAAAGGCAGTAGTGGTGGCTATGATGTTGGTTACGGTGTCTACGACATGTACGATTTGGGAGAATTTGACCAGAAAGATTCTATTCGGACTAAATACGGCACAAAAGCGGAATATTTAGCGGCAATTAAAGCGGCACAACAGGCAGGGTTAAAGGTATATGCAGATGTTGTGGTTAATCATCGCGACGGTGGCGATGAAACAGAGAAGGTTCAAGCTATTCCCGTTGCCTGGGATAACCGCAATCAAGAAATTGGCGAGACACAAGAAATTGAAATCTATACTAAGTTTAATTTTCCTGGACGAAATAATCGGTATTCTAGCTTCAAGTGGACTGCCGTTCATTTTGACGCGGTAAACCATAATGCCTACGACTGGAACGATCGCAACATATACCGTTTGAGCGATAAAGAATTTCAAACAGACGTCGATCCACGACACGGAAACTATGACTTTTTAATGGCTTGCGACCTCGATATGAGCTGTAAAGCAGTGCGGAACGAAATAACTGCTTGGGGTAAGTGGTATTTAGAAACTACGGGAGTTGACGGTATGCGAATCGATGCCGTTAAGCACATTAGCTATCTATTTTTTAATGGCTGGCTCGATGAAATGCGTTCCCTTCCCGGTACCTCAGCAGATATGTTCGCCGTGGGCGAATACTGGTCGGATGATATTGCCGCCTTACACAAATACATTACCAATACCGAAGGCAAAATGTCTTTGTTTGATGTGCCGCTACACTATAATTTTCATCGTGCGAGTAAGAGTGGCGAAAATTATGACCTGCGCCAGATCTTCGATAATACCCTTACGAGGGAACAACCAAATTTAGCCGTCACCTTTGTCGAAAATCATGATTCTCAACCCCTCCAAGCTCTAGAATCACCGGTAGAACCATGGTTTAAACCACTGGCATATGCCCTAATCTTACTGCGCGATCGCGGTTATCCCTGTATTTTTTATGCTGACTACTACGGCGCACACTATAAAGATAAGGGTAGAGATGGACTGGAACACGAAATATGGCTTGATGACCATCACTGGATTATCGATAAACTGCTTTATGTTCGCCAGCACTATGCCTATGGCGTTCAGTACGATTATTTCGATGACCCCAACACGGTTGGCTGGACGAGATTGGGAGATGATACCCATCAAAATGCGATCGCTGTAGTTCTGAGTAATGGCTGGGGTGGCAGCAAGATGATGGAAGTGGGTAAACCCCACACGACTTTTTATGACCTTACCGAACATATCTGTGAGACAGTAACGACGAATGAACACGGCTGGGGCGAGTTTAGCTGTAAGGGTGGTTCAGTATCCGTATGGGTCAATCAACAGTGATGCGACGTAAGGAGTTAATCCTTTAGGGCAACAGTTAATAGCTAATAGAGCATTAAACAACTTGTTTTAGTCTAAAATTTTAAACTTAGTCTGAATCAGTAATCAGTAATTAGTCCTAAAGGACAAAGGCTTTAGCCGCATGTAGCTTCGTGACCGAAGTGAATACTTTAGTGCAAATAATCAGTAATCAATCCCTTGTATCGTTTAGTAATTAAGACTCAACAAATTAGCTCAGAGCAAATAGCCCTAGATGCCAAACAACTGCACTATCTGTTACGGGTAGTACGGTTAGGTAATGGAGATCGCTTTCTAGCATTAGATGGCGTGGGCAACTGTTGGCTGGCGGAGTTGGAACAGAATATCGCCAGAATTATCGCCGCGGTAGAAGTAAAAACCGAATTACCCATATCTCTCAGCTTGATTACTGCCCTACCCAAAGGCAGCGGCTACGAACAAATCTTACGTTGCTGTACAGAGTTAGGAGTGAGTAATTTTTGTCCGGTAATTAGCGATCGCACTCTACTCAAGCCCAAACCCAACAAAATCGAACGCTGGCGCAAAATCGTTACCGAAGCAGCAGAACAGTCTGAAAGACAAATTGTTCCCAACCTCTCTGAACCGCTAAAATTTTCTCAGGCGATCTCCCAAAGCAAACCTAACACCCCTCGCTATATCTGCGTAGCACGAGGAGATATCTCTTCCCTCTGGCAGAGTTTATCAGACCTTACCCCAACAAATATTTCAGAGATAACTATTGCTACAGGGTGCGAAGGAGGCTGGACGAATAATGAAGTGCAACAGGCGAGCGAGATTGGATTTAAACCCGTATCCTTGGGTAAGCGAATCCTCCGTGCTGTAACCGCTCCAATTGCTGTTAGTTCTTTAACCGCTGCATATTTAGAACAAGCTGAGCGTAAATAATAAACCCCGATGGGAACAAACTCAGAACAGATATCATCATTTGTTGACTGTTGATGTTATGACCCTGTGGTACTGTCAGTAACTTTCAATACCAAATAATTCCTAATTATTGCGGACGAAACAGGAATTTTGAGCTTTAATCATATCGATACAGCAAGCACACACAAAATACTATGAAACTATCAAAAAAATTAAAGTTAGGGGTAATGTTTACGGGAGCGATCGCTTTATCGGCTCCTTTATTACCAGCCGTAGCTCAGTTTACCGAAGCCCCGGTGCCCAATGAAGAAGTAGTGGCGATCGCAGTTCCCGCTGGAGCAATTGGCTACAATCTTAATGTAATTCAACAGGTTCCCGGCAAGCAGCAGTGTTATGCCGAACAAGGTTCAAGTCCGACTATTATCGATCCTCTCTGGACGACTTTTGACTTTACCGGCAGTTGTAACAAAGCTACCGACAGTAATGGTTATTCCGTGCGTCTAGACGGTGAAGATACTAGCCTTAACTACCGCCTCGATGTTATCCCTAGAGGAGACGAACTACAGTTAATTGCCAAAAACTACAAGGGTGGCCCCGATTTAGTTGTCGGGCAAACAGGTGGCAAGCCAGCTCAGGGTGAATACGCCAAAATTAACCTCAATCCTGGCTGGGAATTTACCAAAAAAGCTTACGAAGGCAAAACATTAGGTCATTTCTTCTTTAGTGGTGATTCTACAGCGATCGCGGCGGCGGGAGATGCACCAGTACCGGCACCCACAGCTACTGCGGACAGTGATTCTCAGTTTAGCGATATTGCCCGCGACATCTATAAAGATGATATTGAAGAAGCCGTAGCCCTCGGATTTATTGCTGGTTTCAAAGACAATACTTTCCGTCCCACAGAATCTTTAACTAGAGAACAGCTAGTTTCTATGGCGTTTGGTGCGTTGGAAACTTTGGACGATTTGGAATTAGACGAGCCGGCAACTGCCGCACAACCCTATCCTGATGTTGCATCTGACCGCTGGAGTGCGAATAAAATTCAGTGGGCGAAAGAAAACGAAATCGTTAAAGGCTATCCCGATGGCACTTTTAAACCCGGAACTCCCGTTACTAGAGCCGAATTAGTTGCGGTGCTGCAAAACGTCGCTAAATTCGTTGAAGCTGAAGAGCTAGAAACCAACCAAGATCCGATTAACTTTAGCGATACCGATAATCATTGGGGTGCAGAAACTATTACCACCATGTCCGCCTACTGTGGTGTAGCTTCTCCCTATAAAGAAATTGGCGATGCTTTTAATCCTGATTCTCCCGCCGAAAGAGATTATGCTGCTGCCGCAACTCTCAGAACTCGCAACTGTTTGACAGAAGACGAATAAGTAAATTCTCAGCACGTCATATTTCAATCTAAATTTAAGCTAATTTAAAATTTCTTGGGTGACTACATTTGTCACCCTTTTTCATTTTTCTACACGAGGTAAGATAGTAATTAAAGCCACAGCCAATCTTCATTTAATCGGCTATTGTAACCAGCTAGTTTTTAACCCCAAACAGACGTTAAAACAACCACACGAGGGCTGTAACCATGAAAGTAGCAGTATTTAGTACTAAGCCTTACGATCGCGATTTTTTAACTCAAGCCAATCAAGAACACGGTCACGAACTTAAATTTTTTACTCCTAGTCTAAATTCCCAAACGGCCAACCTAGCGGCGGAATGTGATGCAGTTTGTGCCTTTGTTAACGACGTTCTAGATCGCCAAACTCTAGGAATTTTAAACGATTTAGGTATAAGGCTAATTGCCCTACGGTGTGCGGGATATAACAATGTCGATCTTCCTCAAGCAGCCGAATTAGGATTTACCATAGTTCGAGTTCCGGCTTATTCTCCCTATGCCGTTGCCGAACATGCGATCGCTTTAATCTTGACCCTAAATCGGAAACTACATCGGGCTTATTATCGAGTACGGGAAGGCAATTTTGCCCTTAATGGATTGTTGGGTTTTGATTTGCATGGTCGTACCGTTGGTATTATTGGTACGGGAAAAATTGGACGCATTACCGGAAAAATTATCCATGGTTTTGGCTGCCGTATTCTGGCTTACGACCCCTATCCTCATCAAGAGTTTGGCGATCGCTATGGCGAATATGTCTCTCTTGAGAGTTTATTATCTCAGGCGGATATTATTAGTCTTCACTGCCCTCTAACCGAAGCTACCCACCATCTAATTGATGATTCGGCGATCGCCAAAATGAAGCCTGGAGTCATGTTAGTCAATACCAGCCGGGGTGGATTAATTGATACTCAAGCAGTCATTCGGGGCCTAAAATCGAAACAAATCGGTCACCTAGCTTTAGACGTATACGAACAAGAAAGCAGTATCTTTTTTGAAGATTTATCCGCCGAAATTATTCAAGATGATGTGTTTGAAAGGCTGCTCACTTTTCCCAACGTTATCATTACTGGACACCAAGCATTTTTTACGGTGGAGGCACTCACTAATATTGCCGAAACTACTCTAGAAAATATTACGGCGATCGCTCTGAATCGTTCCTGTTCCAATCAAGTCCATCATTCCTAAAAACCATTTAATCTGTTGAGGTTAAAAAAGATAACTGGCGTTTTTCTCTGTCTTCTAAATCTACTTATGCGCTTCAAGATAGAAGACAGAGGTTTTAAGTTTTGATGCATCTAGTTATTTAAGACCACATTTATAGTCGTTCTAATTAATTTCCGTGCCATCTTAGTAATTTTTCCGGAGACTCCTAAAGGATACCGCGATGAGCGATGCGCGATGCGCGATGCGAAGTGAGTCCTTTAGGAAAGTGAGTCCTTTAGGTTTTCGCATATAGGAACTAGAGATTGGGGACTAGGGAGCAATAAATAGCACATACTTTCGCCTGTTTCTTATTTAGAATGACGATAATTGGTACGAATCGCTCTGCTAGCATGCAATTCACCTCAATGTGATCGTCAGTAAACGAATCAATTCGGATTTTTATTTGAGCTTCTTAGTACAATTTAAACTTCCATAATTAAATAGTATTGCTTAAGATATTCACCATAGTTTTAATTAGTAAAAAGAGATTAATATAGAGAATTAAATTAAATTTAACTTACTAATTATGAAATGTCTATCTCGAGATATTAGTAAGTTAAATTTAATTTAAT
>JBCBIN010000199.1:0-6973 GCA_038524555.1 Cyanobacteria bacterium J06623_7
CTGGCATTTTAGTTCTCTGTTTATACTCTCCTCTACCTCTTTATTCTGTCCTAATCTTTGCTTCGATTGCTATACTATCAGTTAATTTACTATTATATTTTTTTTCAATATTTGTGATGCGGTATCATTTTTTAAACTACGTGTATTTACTTAGATTTGTTTTAGGAATATATGGCGATCGCCAAGATAAAATCTCTGGCATGAAGACAAAACTAACTATTCTTTTCTTTAACCTTTTATCTTTTTCTCACTTGTGTTGATAGTCAATTACAATGCTGACAAAAAACCGCTTGAATCTCCTTCTTGAATTGCTTATAGAGGAAAGTTATTTTACTCAAGTAATAAAAAAACCCGCTCTCGCCAGATAAAAATCTGTGGGAGAAACGAGTCCTATAACTAAAATCAACTGAGGTAGTTCTACTTACGCTGGAAGTGTCTATACAGAAGATTCTTGCTGTTGATAGAGGTAGCAGTAACGACCTTTGAGCGCCATAAGTTCTTCATGAGTACCTCGCTCGACAATAGAGCCAGCATCCATCATGACAATCGTATCGGCATTTTTAATAGTTCCCAAACGGTGAGTAATAAAGAATACAGTGCGTCCTTTGAGGGCTTCTTTCAGATTACGCGATACTTCCTGTTCGGTGGCAAAATCTAGGGCACTGGTTGCCTCATCTAAGACCATCATGGCGGGAGCTTGCAAAATGGTACGGGCGATCGCAATCCGCTGTCTTTGACCCCCAGAAAGTGCTGAACCTCTTTCCCCAACTCTGGTGTTATAACCGTTAGGCAGGGTCATGATAAAGTCGTGAGCGGCAGCAATCTGGGCGGCGGCAATAATTTCTTCGGTAGTCGCATCGGGATTAGTTAGAGCAATGTTGTCTAAGATACTACCTTCAAACAGCAGAGTTTCTTGGGGCACAACACCAACTTGGCGACGCAAAGAATAGAGTTCGACACGGTTGATATCGTAGCCGTCAACGAGAATCCTACCACCTTCTGGTTCGTAGAGTCGCGATAGTAACTTAGTCATGGTACTCTTACCAGCACCACTTTCTCCCACAATCGCCACAAACGTACCTGGAGCAAATTCGGTAGTCACGTTTTTTAGCTGTAGGGGACCGCTAGTTTTAAAGCGGAAGGAGAGGTTATCGTATTTAACTCGACCTTTAACTGCGGGCATGGGAATATTGTTGCGGTCTTCTTCTCCTTCTTCGGGATGATCGACAATATCGGCCAAGCGTTCGAGGGATAGGGCTGTCTCCTGGAAGTTCTGCCAGAGAGTAGCTAGACGCATGACAGGAGAAGTTACATAGCCGGCAATGATTCTAAAGGCAATTAATTGACCCAGAGTTAAATCTCCCTGCAGCACCAAAAATGCCCCCATCCCGATAATAATTACCCGGGAGAGCTTATTCAGGAAGTCACTGGTAGATTTAGCAAGAGTCGAGGTAATTACAGTTTTAAAGCCGGTGGAAATATAGCGGGCATAGCGTTCTTGCCATTTCCAACGAGATCGCAATTCAATGTTTTGCGCTTTAACTGTCTGTATCCCAGTCAGGACTTCCACTAAGTAGGACTGAGTTTCGGCGTTACGCTCGGCTTTGGTGCGTAGCTGTCGGCGAATTGTCGGCGAGAAAATTAGGGTCAGGGCAATAAATACGGGAATGATTGCTAGAGATACTGCTGTTAGTAAGGGGCTATAGGCCAACATTACCAACACGTATAATACCGAGAACACACAATCTAGCACCACCGTGAGGGCAGTACCGGTCAAGAACTGACGAATTTTTTCCAGCTCGTTAACCCTGGTCGAGATTTCCCCTACCGGTCTTCGTTCGAAGTAGCGTAGAGGCAGTCGGAGGAGGTGATCGATAATCTCCGAACCCAGACTCAAATCGATGCGATTGGTAGTATCGACAAACAAATAAGTACGCAGGGTGGTCAACAAAGCTTCAAAGATGTTGATCGTCACCAAGAAGCCCACCAGCCACCAGAGAGTATCGGGGCTATTTTGGCTGATTACTTTATCAATGATGACCTGAATCATCAGCGGATTAGCTAGTTGGAATAGCTGTACGAAGAAAGAAGCGATGAAAACCTCAATTAGTACCCGCTTATATTTTTGCAGTGCGGGATAAAACCAATTTAAGCCAAACCGCTGTTGAGGAGTATTCTTAGTCTTCTTAAGTAACAGTACTTCCCCGTCTTCGCCCCAGGTTTCGATAAAGTCTTCTGGTTTGTAGCTACGTACTCCCAATTCGGGAACGGCAATAATTAGCTCCTGCTCGCTAAATTCGTAAATAATCGCCAGACTGTCCTGCCAATTAACCAGACATGGCCCTTCTAAGCGGGTAATGGAGGAGGCGGGAATACTAATTAGCTGGGGACTTAAGCCCATCAGTTCGGAAATACCGCCACACAGAGGTAGAGATAGATTAGGCGATCTCTCTAGCTGTTCTTTGAGGACGCGCTTGATTACCTCTTTACGGAAGGGCATGCCAAAATGCCGACTCAACATCTGGAAACAGGCAACTCCTACCTCAAGTTTGGTTTTACCCCGAAAGAAAGGATAGTCTTTTTTATCTGTTTCCGCTTCTTCTTCTTCTGCCTGGAAGGTATAACCTTCCCCTAACCCCTCGGCTTCATCAAAGTCCTCTTCGTCTAAATCTAAACGAGGTACTAAAGTAGCATCATCCTGTAAAAACTCGTCAAAACTAGTAAAACCGGATTCATCACTCTCACTCTCGTCAAACCAATATTCCCGGGGGATCGAAATTAAACGAGCGGGTTGCTGACCCTTAACAGTAATTGTTTGGCGATCACGGGTAATTTCCAGACGCTCGCCCATGGAAAATTCATCCACCGCACCACTACTAACCAGCCAAATCAGGCTGGGATCTCGCAGCGGTTTGGTAATCTCTTCATTTAAAGGATGTTCTCCTGGGGGCAGATAATATACTCCTGCTACGTCGGTGACACGATTGGCTAATTCCGCTAGTTCCCAATCACCTTGTGCCTGTTTTTCTAGCTGTACTCCTAATAGATCGAATACTTCGACTTTGGCAGGTTTATGTTTATAGGCTTCTGCTAACTGAGGATATTTATCGAGTAATTTTAAAAAATAATCATTATCGAGAGCCAAACAGACGACTTCAGTACTGGCCATTGCTGTCTCGCAGGGCATGCCTCTGGCTAAATTAACCCAGCCAATTATCTCTCCTGGTCTCAGTTTATCGAGGGTAGTGGGCATCTTCGTGCGCGGATCGTAGCCCAACAGCCTTACTTCTCCTTCAGAAATAATGGCGATCTGCCCCTGCATTTTCTCGCGCATAATCATCACCTTTCCAACCCCAAAACGTAGTGGCTTGAGGTTGGGCGCAATTTCGGCAATTGCCTCTGGTGCTAGCTGATTAAACTGCGGTACCAGAGAGAGAAACTGTTCGACAATCTTAGTCGTATTGGTATTTGTATTCGTCATGGGTTATGAGAGCCTTAGGAAGTTACGGGGCTGGAGAGGAAAGATACTTTTTGCTGAATTGCTTCATTAAGCCAGCGATTAAAAAGTTCGTCTAGCATTCTTTGCCGCATGGAGTTGTCTAGTTTGGCAGAAATATAGTTCTCCAGTCGGACGATGACGATCCATTCCCCCACACGGGTTGGCGGCACTAGCTGTCCTGGTTGGCAAGTCGCTAAAATCTGCGCAATTTTGGGATGGGGTGCATTAATTTCTACCGGGCCGATTAATCCCCCGGTTTGTGCTTCGGTTCCCTGAGAGTATTCCATCGCCAGAGCACTAAAGGTATTGCGATCATCTTTGATGCGGAAATATAATTCTTGCGCTACTTCCGGTTTTTCGACGCGAATCAGCGAGTAAACCACTCGATCTAGCTGCGATTTACGCTTAATAAAGTGGGCGTCTACCTGGTCGTTCCAAGTTTCCTGCTTATATTTATCGATTCTGAATTTTTTAGTAATTAAATTTTGTAGCTGCTCGCGGTTCATCCCCTGCTTATCTAGCCATGTCTCGATCTGCTCTTCCGAACCAAGCTGGTTTTGCTGGCAGAACTGATTAAAAATTTGGCTGTCTTCTTCCTCAGTACATTTGACATTGGCGATCACTTGATCTGTCAAAATCTCTTGGGCGAGCTTGGGTAAAATTTGGTATTGAGTCAACAGCGGCACTAAATCCTCTGCGGTAAAAACTTGATTATCTACTTCTAAAACTACACTCATATTTTTTGAGTCATCCGATGACGATAGGCTAACAAATACAGATGATTACAATTAGTTACAACTAATTCTATGATGGTCAATACAGGTCATGATTACATGTCGTAATTTTAGAGCTTAATCTGCGGAATCTAGCTCAGTTTAAGCTTTTCCCCCAATTTGGCTATCCTAATTTAACCTACTTTATCTAGTTTGCCTAGAATGACATAATCCCCCAGTTTCGATTAATCGCCGGCAGATTTAGGCATCAAATTTATTCAGTCTCTGCGACCAATAGAACTACTGCATAGGCACAAATTCCAGCTTCTTGCCCAACCGCATCTAATTTCTCATTAGTGGTGGCTTTGATGCTGACGCGATCGAGCTCAATCGACATTGTTTCTGCCAGGGAGTTACGCATGGTTTTGAGGTGAGGCTTGAGCTTGGGCTGTTCGGCAACTATTGTGCTGTCTATATTGCCAATTTGCCATCCCTGACCCTGGATGATGCCCAGTACCTGTTCTAGCAGCATCATGCTGTTTGCCCCTTTCCACTTCGGATCGCTAGGGGGAAAATAATGACCGATATCTCCTAAGCCGAGAGCGCCTAACAGAGCATCCATAATTGCATGGGTTAAAACATCAGCATCGCTGTGCCCTAATAATCCTAGAGAATGAGGAATCTCAATTCCCCCAAGAATTAGAGGTCTATCTGCCACCAATTTGTGTATGTCATAGCCATTGCCAATACGAATGTTCATTGTTTGAATGAATTATCCTAGATTAGTTTACGTATTTAAATTTAGTGTTGGAGTATTAAAATATGCTAAAACGTCTTCGTAGTTTTTCTCAACTGACATTCATAACAGGTTTGCTAGCAGCTAGTGCGTCAGCGATCTGTGCTAGTCCTGCTAGCAGCCAAATATTACCCGAAGTTTGGGGGACAGTCGGCTCAGTTGACGATTTGGTTAGCTATGGTGCGGGAGTCAGATTTGCCGGTACGGGAATTGAAATTGGAACGGGAGAAGAAGGGGCTACAGGAGCTGATTTTCTAACCTTTGTCACTTTTCCTGTGCTTTCTCCTTATGTGGGCATTGGCTACTATACGGGAGATGAGACGATCGCCTATTCGGGTGGACTACACGTTAGTGCAGGCAAAATAATTGTGGGTGGTGGCTATCACTCGGTTCGCGGCATTAACGGTAAGCTAGGCTTTAAATTTTAATTTACCGATATCAGTTTATTTATTCGATGGTGTATCTAAAGTAGTGGGATATTCTCACTACTTAATTTTTGGGACTGCTCTTTGGGCTTAACAAAACAAAAAACTCTTGCCGATCGCCAATCGAGTAGGAACAGCAAGATCAAGATTAGAATCGAAATTATGAGCAAGATTTAGGAATGGGAATTACTCCCTGTCAGCGGCGATCGCCATTTTGGCTCCGGGGACCTGACGCAAGCGATCCATTACTTTAACTACCGTACCGTGTTCAACTTTAGTATCAGCATTGATAATCACTACCGACTCAGAATCTGGCGCAATTTTTTCGCTTAAGGTAGCTTTAAGATTGTCTAACTCAATTGGCTGACGATCTAAAAACATCTTGCCATCGGCTTCAATCGTGATGTTGAGCTGCACCGACTGTTTGGGCTCTGCTGTTTGTGCGGTCGGTAAGTCTACCGGCAAACCCTGCGATCGCGTTAAGAACAAGCTAGAGATAATAAAAAACGCCAAAATTGAGAAAATAACGTCAATCATGGGCAAAATATTGATCTCAAAGCTATCCTCCGCTTCATTGATGGGTCGCATATGTTCTTTCTCCCTGATGATAACGACGATTAATTAGCTCAAGCTGCCCGCCTATTTCTTGAATAAACGCCAGTTCCCGTAGATATAAACCACGAAAGGTATTGGCAAACAATAGTGTAAAAATTGCCACGACCAAACCCATGACGGTGGAAACTAATGCCTCGCTCAAGCCGCCGGTAACCCCCGCAGTATTGGCCGAAGCTGCATTACCTAAGTCCATTGCCGAGAAAGACTGAATCAAACCCAAAATGGTGCCTAACAATCCTAATAGGGGCGAAGCGGTAATAATGGTTTGAAACCAGGTTCCATACTTTCTTAAAGTCGGAATTTCTGCCTGTACCGCACTATCCAGAGCCAGACGAAATTCATCGGGGGTAGGCTCCTCTAGCTCCATTGCTTCTAAAAAGATGCGAGCAACGGGCATGTAGGCATGTTTTTTTAACTTACTTATAGCGGCAAAGCGATCGCTTCTATATAAAGACAATACTTCTTTAACAATCTTTCTTTGTTTATTTTTAATCCGCCACCAAAAAACAATACGTTCGATGATTAAAGCGATCGCCAGCAAAGAAAATCCCAGTAAGGGAATACTGACTATTCCTCCAGCGCTCCAGAGGTTATCAATTGACATATAAACTTCCTTAATAATTGAGAATAAATATCATTACCTGGTTTCACACAATAGCATATCCGATCAGTAATTACACGCAATAAATTTTAAAGTTTTGACTAAGTTAAGAAGTCTGATTTAAGTGGTCGAGTAATCTCTATCTGGAGATAGGTTTTTACGCTATAAATCTCTGATATTCGTAGGTTAATAATTCCAGGCGATTTGATTGACTTAATGATGGCGATCATCAGATTTTGTGGTCGGTAATAATCAGTGATTACTATTAATAGTTAGTCTTGATAGATACTTAGATGATATTGTTAATCAATAGTCAATAATTGC
>JBCBIN010000200.1:0-6971 GCA_038524555.1 Cyanobacteria bacterium J06623_7
TGATTACGGTGCATAATTTGCACTCTTGGAAAATTAATGGTGTCTGACAGAAGTCAATAGTTTCAGTAGCCAAGCTTTAAGTAGGATAAAACATAGTGAGGAGCAAATCTTGAGGTATGGGAGCTTACAGCTTATGACTTATAGCTAACCCCAAAGGAGTCTTAATAAGAATTATTATTGATAATTATTTTTGAATAATGCTAGATTAATTGTACTAGAAAGCCTCCCTACAAATCTCGCTGTAGCGATCGCTTCAAGCATTTTTTTTGACTCCCAACCAGCGTTAATTTTGACCCCATCGTGATTAATAGGCTCAGTTTTCCGCCGAATCCTAAAGAAATCGGCTCGACTATCGTCGATATTCTAGACTACCGTGCTACCCATCAGAGCGATCGCCTGGCATATGAATTTTATCTGGGTCAAGATAAGCCTCAAGATAGATTGACCTATGGGGAATTAGCTCGACGGGCAAAAGCGATCGCCAGCCAATTAATTGCGCTAAATCTGACGGGGGAGAGAGTATTACTAATTTATCCTGCGGGATTGGAGTTTATTACTGCTTTTTTTGGCTGTTTGTATGCAGGAGCGATCGCCGTTCCGATCTATCCTCCACGGCGCAATCAAAAGTTATCTCGTATTCAAAGTATTATTGCCGACTGTGATGCGAGAGGGATTTTAACTCTTAGTCAATTGAGAAGCCGCATAGAAGCTAACTTGGTTAATACTAGAACAGCGTTAGATTGTCTTTTAACAGATAGTATTAAGCTCAAAGAAAATCACTTTAAAACTCCAAAGATATTAGTAGATGATTTGGCATTCTTACAATACACTTCTGGGTCTACAGGCAGTCCCAAAGGAGTAAGAATAGCTCAGAAAAATATTATTAGTAATTCAGAATTAATTTATAAATATTTTGAACATAACACTAATAGCAAAGTAGTTAGCTGGCTACCTTTTTATCATGATATGGGCTTAATTGGCGGCATTATCCAGCCCTTATATGGCGGTTTTCCCGTGAGCTTATTTTCACCCACTGACTTTTTACGCCGACCTTTATTATGGTTAGAAACTATTTCTAGATTCCAGGCAACTACTAGCGGAGCCCCTAATTTTGCCTATGAGCTATGTGTTAATAAAATTTCGGCAGAAGATAAGTCTAAATTAGATTTAAGTAGTTGGGATTTGGCTTTTATTGGCGCAGAACCAATTCGAGCAGAAACTATCAATCGATTTGCCGAGGCATTTAAAGAATGTGGGTTTAAGAAATCGGCGTTTTATCCCTGTTATGGAATGGCAGAAGCGACATTAATGGTTAGCGGGGGAATTAAGCAAGAAAGTCCTGTAGTTGGGAGAAGGCAGAAGGATAAAATTAAAGATTTAGTAGGATGTGGAAAAGTAACGGCAGAACAGCCCATTATTGTTGTTAATCTCGATAACAATAAGGTGTCTGGAGAGCGAGAAATAGGCGAGATTTGGATTGAACAAAACGACAGTATTGCTGATGGTTATTGGCAGAAAGAGCAGTTAACTAAAGAGGTATTTAAGGCGCAGGTCTCGGGTGGTAAGAAGAACTATTTAAGAACTGGAGATTTAGGGTTTATTGATCGCCAGGAGCTATTTGTTACAGGCAGAATTAAAGATGTAATTATTATTCGGGGACAAAATTACTATCCTCACGATATTGAAAAAACGGTGGAGAGCTCGCACCCAGCTTTAAAAGCTAATTCTGGAGCAGCTTTTAGTATAGAAATTGCCGGAAAAGAAGAATTAGTAATAGTTCACGAAGTTAAGAGGAGTTTTATTAGAAAGTTGGGCATAGATAGCGATCTTAGTAACACCCTTACATCACAAAAAGAAGAATTAAGAGAAGAGATTAACAACTCTCTTAAAGCAGCTATCTCTCAAGAATATGGATTAAATATTTACGATATTCAGCTAATTAAAACTAACAGTATTTCTAAAACCTCTAGTGGTAAAATCAAACGTTATTTGTGTAAAGAAAAGTATTTAGCGAAGGTAGAGAAAAGTCCTAAAGAATTCGTTGGCGCATCACAGGAAGCAGAGGAAATTAAAGAGATTATTGGTTGGTTAAGAAATTATGCAGCAGAGAATATTAATTCGCAAATAATTGATGAGCGGCGCTGTATCCCACCTCATATTGTTCTCGACTTTGGTAATCAAGGTTTATTAGGAATGCAAGTTCCTCAAAAGTATGGTGGTTTGGGTTTAAACAACTATCAAACCATGCAAATTTTAGAACAGTTAGGGGCGATTGACACGACTCTTTGTTTGTTCGTCGGCTTAAATAATATTTTGGGTATTCGTCCCCTACTCAACTATGGCAGCGAAGACATTAAGCAAGAACTATTGCCTATTCTGGCTACGGGGAGAGAATTAGCTGCTTTTGCACTTACCGAAAAAGGTGCGGGGTCAAATCCCCAGGCGATCGCTTCTAGAGCAGTTGCAACTTCTCGTAATAGCTGGAATATAGAGGGGTCAAAAATTTGGAGCGGTTCGGCTGCTTGGGCGGGGGTGACAAATGTGTTTGTCCAGCATCAGGATCTTGACGGTAAGCAGAGGGGAATCAGTGCTTTTGCGTTGCGTCGCGGTACGCCTGGATTACGCCAGGGAAAAGAAGCTTTGACGATGGGTATGCGGGGTATGGTACAGAACACTGTTTGTTTGGATAATGTGCCGGTTACTGCGGATGAGTTACTAGGAAACCCAGGTAAGGGTATGGAGGTAGCACAAGATGCGATGATGTACGGCAGGCTGGCGATCGCCAGTTCTTGTTTGGGAGGCATGAAACGCTGCGCTCAGTTGATGTTGCGCTATACTACTCGTCGTCAAGTTTCTACAGGGAGGTTATTGGATAATCCTGTAATCTTGAGTCGCTTGGGCGGTTTGACGGCACAAATTACCGCCGTGGAATGTTTGGTAACGCAAATTGCTCGATTATTGGATCAGGGTATTGCTATTCCCGTCGAGCTTTATACAGCTTGTAAAACATCCGCTCCCGAATTTTATTGGCAAGCAGCAGATGATTTAGTTCAGTTTTTGGGTGGTAGAGGTTATATCGAGACAAATATTGCCCCTCAGATTTTGAGAGATGCCAGAGTATTGCGGATTTTTGAAGGACCAACGGAAACTTTGAATCTGTTTTTGGGTTCGAGGGTTGTTAGTTGTTTCACGGACGCGAAGAGTAAAGGCACAGAGAATGATTTTATTGGGTTTATTAGGGATATTTTAGATTCGAGTGAGGTTTATGAGCAATTATCTGAAGCAGTAGAGAGAATTAAAAGGCGCTTTGAGGATAATCCTGTATTTGAGAAGTCGATAGATAATCAACGCTGGGTTTATAGTTTGGTGGGGGAGATTGCTACCTATGCTATTTTGTTGGCAGCTACGAGGTATAGTTATTCGTTAAATTCAAGTGTAAAAATAAAGAAAGCGATCGCCTGGACAGAATTGCAGTTTCGTCAAAAAATTGATAATGCTCTGACTATTACTCCCGATGAATTAGTTACGGAGACGGCGGATGTTACCAGGGAGTTAATTGATTCTTATCAACAGGCGATTGGCGATATAGAGCAAACTTTACCTGGGTCAGATCGGAAAATTGATGCGCTTTTGACAGGTAGAGAGACAAAAAAGAATAAGAAAGAAAAACCGTTACCCGTTACCCGTTACTCGTTACCCAAAACTCCTGTTACCCCAAGCAAACAGCAAGAATCTCAAGAAATAGAGGAGTGGTTATCGCAATGGTTGAGTGATAAGTTACGGATTTCTGGAGATAAAATCGATCGTACTAAATCGTTTGCTGACTATGGTATTGATTCGGTCATGGCGGTGGAGTTGGCACAGGATTTGGAGTCTTGGTTAGCAGATGATTTGGAAATAGAACCTACTTTAGCCTGGAATTTTCCCAGTATTGAAGCGTTAGCGAGTTACTTAGGAAGGCAGAGGACAGAAGAAGCAAGGAGAGGGAAATCTGTTACCCATTACTCTTTACCCGTTACCCCTAGTAACGTAAATAACGCAGATAAAGCAAAAACTCAACAAGAGACAAACATAGATAAGTTATCAGAAGATGAGTTGGCGCGATCGCTGTTGGCGGAAATTGCTTTGGCTCAGGGGAGGGATATTTGATGAGCGAGATTGATTATCAGCAGCTTCTTAAGGATGCCCTGGTGGAGATGCGGAAAATGCGTTCACAACTGGAGCGAGTGGAACAAGAGAAGCATGAACCTATTGCGGTAATTGGTCTGGACTGTCGTTTTCCTGGCGGTGCTAATAGTCCCGATGCTTACTGGGAGATGTTGAAGCATGGCGTTGATGGGATTACGGAAGTTCCTCAAGCTCGTTGGAATTTGGATGATTATTATGATGCCGATCCTGATACGCCGGGGAAAATGTATGCTCGCTATGGCGGTTTTATTGAGGATGTAGATAAGTTCGAGCCGCAGTTTTTTGGTATTTCCCCCAGAGAAGCAGTAGCGATCGATCCGCAGCAGAGATTGTTGTTGGAAGTGGTTCACCATGCCTTAGAAAACGCGGGGCAATCGACGGCTAAATTGAGAGGTAGTAAGACGGGAGTATTTATCGGACAGTGTTTTGATGATTATTCCCGCCGCAGCATCAATTCGGGCGATCCAACGCGCATCGACGCTTTTAGTAGCTTGGGTAACACCAGCAGTATTACCGCTGGCAGAATTGCTTATGTGTTTGGGCTACAGGGGGCAACTATTCAGCTAGATACAACCTGTTCTTCTTCTTTAGTGGCCGTGCATTTAGCCTGTCAAAGTCTACGGAATCAGGAAAGTAATTTGGCGATCGCCGGAGGAGTAAACTTGATGCTGTCTCCAGAAGTGACCATCGGCTTTTGTCGTCTCAAAGCGTTATCTCCCGAGGGGCGATGTAAAACCTTTGATAAAGATGCCAATGGTTATGTGCGGGGTGAAGGCTGCGGTGTGGTAATTCTCAAAAGATTAAGTGATGCGATCGCTGATAATGATAATATTTTAGCCGTAGTTAAAGGCTCGGCAGTAAATCACGACGGGCAAAGTAATGGTTTAACCGCCCCCAACGGTAATGCTCAGTCAGAGGTGATTAGAGAAGCTCTAGCTAATGCCAAGGTAAAACCAGAATCAATTAGCTATGTTGAAGCGCACGGTACGGGCACATCTTTAGGCGATCCCATCGAAGTATTGGCGCTGGGGAAAGTATTTGCAGGTAACAGGGATAAAAAGCTAAAAATAGGCTCAGTAAAAACTAATTTTGGACATTTAGAATCTGCTGCGGGGATAGCAGGTTTAATTAAAGTAATTTTGTCGATTCAAAATCAAGCCATTCCCCCCCATCTTAACTACAATCAGCCTAATCCTTATATACCTTGGGATAAGTTGGATATAGAGGTGAGCGATCGCTTTTGTCGGTGGGATAGTGAGACTCGCCTCGCTGGGGTTAGCTCTTTTGGGATGAGTGGCACTAATGCTCATATTGTGGTGGGGGAGTATGAGAGTGGAGGAGTTGGGGAAGCCCGAAAGAACTCGCTTCGCATCGCCGGAGAGCAGTTATTAACTTTGTCGGCGAAAAGTGAAGCCGCGTTGAATGCTTTGGTAGAGAAATACCAGGAATATTTAAATAATCCCGCGCAACTGAAAGATATTTGTTATACCTCCAATGTCGGGCGATCGCATTTTGCTTATCGTTTGGCAATTACCGCCGAGTCAATTGCTGAATTAAAACAAAAATTAGGGAATGAGTTAGTCGAATCGTCATCGAGAAAAGTATCTATAGTTAATGATAAAATTGCCTTTCTCTTTACGGGACAAGGGTCTCAGTATGTGGGAATGGGACAAGAATTATATGAAACCGAACCTGTATTTAGAGAGAATTGCGATCGCTGCTTCCAGATTCTCAATAAATATCTAGAAGTTTCGTTAAAAGAAATAATTTTTGCCAAACCTGTTACCCCGACGATAAACCAAACCCAATACACCCAACCTGCATTATTTACTATTGAATATGCCCTGGCGCAAATGTGGATGTCGTGGGGAATTAAACCTGATGCGGTTATGGGACATAGTATTGGGGAATATGTGGCTGCTGCTATTGCGGGAGTATTTGACTTAGAAGATGCTTTGAAGTTAGTTGCTGCTAGGGGTAGATTGATGCAGCGGTTGCCTCAAAATGGTTCTATGGTATCTATTTTGGGGGATTTGAAATTAGTTAATCGATTAATTGAATCTTATCAGGATAGAGTGTCTATTGCGGCAATTAATGGCGAGAGAAGTATTGTTATTTCAGGAGAAAATAACGCCATTATTTCTATAATGGAAGAGTTAGAGAAAGAAGGTATTAAATACAAGCAATTAACTGTTTCTCATGCCTTTCATTCTGATTTGATGCAGCCAATGCTGAGGGATTTTAGAGCGATCGCTGAATCGATTACTTATTATTCTCCGCAAATAGATCTTGTTTCTAACGTCACGGGAAATATTGTTAACTCGGAAGTAGCGATCGCTGAATATTGGTGCGAGCAAATTATTAAACCAGTCCTGTTTAAAGACAGTATTCAAGTTTTAGCTGATGCTGGCTACAGGGTATTTTTGGAATGCGGCAGCAAGCCTGTGTTGTTGGGTATGGCACGGTTTTGTTGGGAAGATCGAGCACAGAGTCACGAAAGCGCAGAGGATTTTTGTGTGTGGATTTCGAGTTTGCAGGAAAGAAGTAGCGATAGAGAAAGTATTTTAGCTGGTTTAGCTAATTTGTATAGTCATGGGGTAGAAATTGATTGGGAGAGTTTTTATCGTCATGGCGATTATCAGCGAGTGGCTTTACCAAGCTATCCTTTCCAGAAGCAGAGTTATTGGTTGAATATCAAAGCTACTCATAATTTACCAGGAGATAATAATCATATTAATCCTCTGCTTGGTTATAAATTAAATATTGCTCGTAGTAATAATATT
>JBCBIN010000201.1:0-6967 GCA_038524555.1 Cyanobacteria bacterium J06623_7
TGAGGCTCCGCTGTGCTTATTTGAACAAAGAAATTAACCCGAGCATTTATGCTTAATTAAAAAGTGGGATGCTCCCTCTATCATAAATGCTTAATTGTAACCAAGGCAAAGAATCATAGTCATACTTGCGATCAAAATCAAAATTGTAACTTTCTAGTCCTTAGCAAGCTAATTCTGAATTTAACTCTTGTAATTTTTTATGATTATTGGGTGGTTCTAAAGTCAACTGAGTAAGGTTGCATTCAACATTTCTGATTATTTGACTTTACTGTACCTTACAAGTATGAGAATTGCTATATTGCAATTTACTAGCATCGCTTACAGCATTTTATTGCCTTTTAAGGCCCTGGAGCAAATGCCTAGTGATGGCAATAGCAATTTCTCCATCGAGGTTGAGAGAGTCGGCAACTATTTAAAGATTAATTGGGGCGAACAAGCAGCAGAAAATTTATTATGTTCCACGAGCTTTAGAGATTTTTTTATAAATATTCCATCGAGTCCTGTCGAGAGATTAGCGCGGTGAGTGCTTCGGCGTGAAAGATATGCCGCTAATGAGGATGTATCGCCCTTCTATTAACTGACCTCTCTTTTAAGTTACTAGTTCGGAGGATTAAGGATTTAAGGATCAGGAGGATGAGTAATAATACATTTTTTGCCTGGTTTTTAATAGAAACGACGATTACTAAAAATATCTAGCCAGAAACATCTAGAGTCTGAGAGTTTTATGGTGCCGATTGGCAAGGTCAATTACTGTCGATGATAATATTTTTTCCCAGAGCCGATAACGGCTAAATTTGCCACAATAGAATATAAAAACACGATTAACTTACTCCACCTCAATGATGGCTGTAACTGACCTAGATATCGATATTGCTACCTATATCGACCATACTCTGCTTAAACCCAGTGCGATTCCCCCAGAAGTGAACAAATTATGTCAGGAAGCATGGCAGTATAACTTTCCGGCGGTATGCGTCTATCCTACGGCGGTCAAACAAGCAAGAGAACAGCTACACGATAAACAACCCCGTATTGGCACCGTAATTGGTTTTCCGACGGGAGCAGTCACTTCTGAAGTCAAGCTTTATGAAGCTCAGACAGCGGTGGAAGATGGTGCTACGGAGCTAGATGTGGTCTTAAACTTAGGCTGGGTCAAATCGGGGGAGTCGGGCAAAATATACCGTGAAATCGCCCAAATTTGTGAAGAAACGGGGCAAACCGTCAAGGCAATTTTAGAAACGACGGTTCTCACCAATGCCGAAAAGCAACTAGCGGCAGAAATTTGTCTGGATGCGGGAGTTGCTTATTTAAAAACTAGTACGGGCTGGTTTGGTGGGGCTACGGTAGAAGATGTCCAACTGCTAAAGCAAATTACCAGGGGACAAATTGGCATCAAGGCTTCGGGGGGAATTCGTACTTATGAGGGGGCGATCGCTTTAATTCGGGCGGGAGCAACTCGTTTGGGGACTTCTCGCGGGGTAGACTTACTGCGCCAGCAGAATGAATCGGTAAAGTGACCACTGAGGAAGGGCGATTGAAATAGTTGATTAATCAAAAATATCGGGCAACGGGAATTGTGTTGAAGGGTTCGTCTTTGAAAGAAAACGATCGCCTCGTTACGGTATTAACTCCCGAATATGGCTTACTGCGCGCGGTTGCTCCTGGAGCCAAAAAGTATAAATCGCAGCTGAGAGGACGTACCGAATTATTTGTAATTAATCAGTTTTTGCTAGTTAGGGGACGCTCCCTCGACAAGATTATCCAGGCGGATACGATTTATACCTATCCGGGCTTAAGCCGAGATTTGGGCAAGCTAGCCGCCGCTCAGTATTTGGCCGAACTATCAATTGCCCTAGCAGTAGACGAACAGCCCCAGCCAGAACTCTACGAACTGCTCAACGAACATCTACGGCAAATTGAAGCATCTGTCACCGACGAACCGATCTATCCCTGCTTGGTTTTAGGCATATTTCATTTAATTGCGATCGCTGGCTTAACACCCCAAATTTTTGCCTGTTGTTTGACTCAGCAAGCGGTGCGTCCAGATTTAACTGCTCCGAACTGGCGGGCGGGGTTTAGTTTTGAGGGGGGTGGCATTATTAATCTAGCGGCGGTGCCAGCACAGCAGCAAAATCCTGAGTTAGATGCTGTGGAGAACTATAACCGACGTTTACCCAAGATCGATCATCGTCTCAATGCCTTGGAAGTGACCTTACTACAGCAGCTCATTAACCTGGATGTATCCCCATCAGAGTCCATATCATCCCAAATATCAGACAGTTTTGATCTCAATCTTGGCTGGATGAGAATTGAAAAAATCTTGCGCGAATATATCCAATATCATATTGGTAAGACGATTCGTTCGGCTAATCTAATAGAGAACCTCTATGTTGAATTTTAAATTTCAGGCTTAACTATACCAAAATGCGACTGTCGGAATCCGAAAACCCTCTAACTCCAGAACCTCAAACTTCCGTAGCTGCAGATGCCCAAGGATTTGCTCCTGTATTGAGCAATAAGCAATTCCTCATCTTGTGGAGCGGTCAAATATTTTCGCAGCTAGCCGACAAAATCTATCTAGTCATGATGATTGCGATCGTGACGGCTCAGTTTCAGCAGCCTCAACAGCCCATTAGTCAATGGGTTTCTCCGATCATGATTGCCTTTACGATTCCGGCAGTATTATTCGGTTCTCTGGCGGGAGTCTATGTCGATCGCTGGCGCAAAAAGCCCGTCTTGGTAATTTCTAATCTGCTCCGGGGTCTGTTAGTTCTAACCCTGCCACCGCTGTTGTTTTTATCTGGAGGACAAATCATCCAAGAAGCGATTCCAGTTGGCTTTGCTCTGATGTTGGGGATTACTCTGGCAGTATCGACCTTCACTCAGTTTTTTGCTCCCGCAGAACAGTCAATTATTCCGCTGATTGTCAAAGATCGCGACTTACTGGCGGCTAATTCCCTATACACCACAACCATGATGGCCTTGCTGATTGTGGGTTTTGCCATTGGCGAACCTTTACTTAGCTTGGCCGATAACCTAGCGGGACAGACTGGTCTACCAAGCAATATTGGTAAGGAAATTTTAGTGGGAGGAGCCTATGCGATCGCCGGGCTAATTTTGCTGCTGTTGCAGACGGGGGAAAAATCACCGCAGTCAGACTTAGAAACACCCCATGTTCTGGCCGATATTAAGGAGGGAATCCGCTATCTCAATCAAAAGCCCCGCGTCCGCAACGCCCTGATTCAGCTAGTAATTTTGTTTTCTATTTTCGCCGCTTTAGCGGTATTGGCAGTCAGTTTGGCCGAGCAAATTCCCCAAATAGAGGCCGATCAGTTTGGCGTCTTATTAGCCGCTGCGGGTGTAGGCATGGGAGCCAGCGCAGCCATTTTGGGCAGTAAGGGACAGAGTATCAATCGTGCCCGTTTGAGTTTGGTTGGTTCCTTTGGCGTCGCGGCTTCTCTACTGGGGTTATCTGTGGCAACTCATAGTCTTTGGTGGGCTTTAATCATGACTGCTTTGTTGGGAGCATTTGCGGCTTTAGTTGGCGTGCCGATGCAGACGACCATCCAGTCCCAGACTCCCGAAGCCATGCGGGGAAAAGTATTTGGCCTACAAAATAATGCCGTTAACATCGCGCTCTCCTTACCTTTAGTGCTAGCAGCAACAGCAGAAACGCGATTTGGTCTGTCGGCAGTCATCATGGGCTTGGCGGCGATCGCCGCTCTAGGGGGAATTTTGACCGGATATATGATGCGATTCAACCAAAGCCGGGAAAGTTCATCATCTCGATCTCAGGCAGAGAATTAACCGGTGATTTTTTGCCGAAAGAGTCAGAGTTTGTCCCCAATCTGGTAAATTAACTAAAGCTAATAAATAGCAATTGCCTCGAATACACTGCTTTACTGTCGTAGCTGCCTGAAAGAAAGAGCATCTGAATGCATATCGCTTGGCTGGGAAAAAAATCGCCTTTTTGTGGCAATGTAACCTATGGTCGGGAAATAACTAACGCTCTGTTAGATCGAAACTACCAGGTAAGCTTTCTGCATTTTTCTCAACCCCAGGCTGATTACGGACATCATTCCCCATCGGAGCTTCAAGAGGGATTTAACTGCCACGAAGTTTCTCTCCCTTTCATTTATAAATCTCAGGTCTACACCATTCCCACCCTCAAATCGAGCAAGGTACTGTTGCGATCTCTAAAGCGACTCAAGCCCGATCTCGTTCATGCCTCTTTGACCCTCTCTCCTCTAGATTTTCGGTTGCCCGACATCTGTGAAGAATTGGGTATCCCTTTGGTCGCTACATTCCATCCACCTTTCGACAGCAAGATTCGTAATCTCAAGTCCAGTACCCAGTATCTTACCTATCAACTCTATGCCCCGTTCCTGGCTCGCTATGACCGCACAATTGTCTTTAGTGAGATTCAGCGCGATCTGCTAATTAAGCTCGGGGTTCCGGGCGATCGCGTGGCGATTATTCCTAACGGTGTCGATCTGGAAAAATACTCTCCTGGTTACTCTAGTCTCAAATATCAACTCCGAGCCCAGACTTTATTTGTCTATCAGGGGCGTATTGCCACAGAAAAAAATATCGAAGCGCTCTTAAAAGCCTGGAAACTGGCTAATTTGGGAGATGGTTGTCAGCTACTTATGGTAGGAGATGGGCCGATGCGTAATTCTCTTCAGCTCAACTACGGCAAGGCTGATAACATTATTTGGCTAGGCTATATTTCCGACGAACCACAGCGCATCAATATTTTACGGGGTGCCGATGTGTTTATTCTGCCTTCTTTAGTGGAAGGTTTATCCATCTCTCTGCTGGAGGCGATGTCCTGTGGGGTAGCCTGTATTGCCACTGATGCGGGAGCAGATGGCGAAGTACTGGATGGAGGTGCTGGCATCACGATCGACACCCAAGACGTGACGGCACAGCTCAAAACTCTGCTACCTCTATTTCACAATCACCCCGAAATGACCTCGTTATTGGGAGAAAAGGCGCGTCAGAGAGTAATAGAGAGATATACCCTCAAACAAAATATCAATCGCCTCGAACAGCTATACTCAGAAGTTGCTAATCGAAAATTAATCATTAATAATCAATAATCGCTATTAATGTTGTGTTGGGGTAAAAAGAGTGGAGCAAGTTAGCGTAGTTATTCCTGCCTACAATGGGGAACGATTTTTAGCGGCAGCGCTCGATAGCATTCGACAGCAGACCTATAGGCGCTATGAGATTATTGTAGTTGATGATGGTTCGACAGATAATACGGCTCGCATCGCCCAGCAGCATGATGATGTTCGCTATTTTTATCAAGCTAATCAAGGAGTCGCCGCCAGCCGCAATCTAGGTTTAGCCGCTGCTTTGGGTGAATATATTGTTTTTCTAGATCAGGATGACCTGCTGTTGCCCCACAAGTTAGCCGACCAAACCGCATTGTTGGCTCAAGACCCAAAATTGGGCATCGTTAATAGCGGTTGGCAAATTCATTATGGCGATCGCCAGGACGTAGAATCCGCCGCAGTTGAGCCCTGGAAACATATTCCCGACTTGAGTTCTGCCGATTTAATCATCTGGAAACCGGTTTTTTTGGGGGCGATGATGTTTCGCCGCAGTTGGCTGGAGCGAATTGGCGGGTTTGACGTTAACCTCGAACAAACTCCCGATGTCGATTTAGTTATGCGTCTAGCAGATCTCGATTGTCCCGCTGCTTGGGTAGAACGAGTTACGGTACTCTATCGTCAGCATGAGGCAAATGCTTCTAATAATGCGGTGCAGCAGGCCCGAGAATTAAACCAGATTACCGCCAGCTTTTTCGCCCGACCCAATCTCTCTACCGCAATCAAACAGCTCGAAGCCCCGTCTCGCTATCAGAGCCTAATTTGGGGTGCTTGGCGACTGTACGAAACCGGATACGTGAAGGAAATGAGCTCCTATCTGCAAGAATCTCAAAATTATACTCAACTATATCCCACAGAAATGCCCTTAAAATGGCTGGAATCTTTCCAAAATTTTGCGGCAGAATATGGCGATCGATTTGATGCAGATCGTCTGATTGCCTCTCGGGAGTGGGAACATCTAATTAGGGAATGTTTACTGTAATTTAAATTTGCTCAAGCTTGTATCATGCTAATTTAAAACTACTAGAGAAGCGCGATCTGCAACGGTGCCCTACCAAGGCTAAGGTGAGCGTAATTGCCTCCAGCCGAAAAAAGCTCAATTTCTACTTTTTTGTATGACACAATACAGTTACTCGGTTTATAATTTGAACATAAGAAACAGCTAGCCCACTCGACATAGGCTAACTGCAAATCTACAATCAAATTAGCTTTCTGAAACTATTAAGCCTGCCAGTTTAATAGTTTTTTTCATTGGCAAAATAGGCCACGGTACCCAAACTAACGGCAATCACAAAACCGCTAAACACAACGGCAATTAAGGAAATGGCAATGGGTGAAAATGTCATGCTTTAACCTCATTTTTAGATTTGCATCCATAGCCTAGCAACGATGTCAATGATGTTCAATAAATATTAATGATCCCCCGATATTGTTACAAAAGTTGATTGCAGTTTAAGCAAGAGCGATCGCCAAAGATCGGGCATCAATTGCTTTCTGTAATTGTCTAGATTAGAACTTTCAGTAATCAGCGCCAGGTAATTAATTACGGCTAAATTATGAGAAAAGAGAGTCGCTAAAATTAATTATGAGAGGGAAAATTGCACCTAAAAACCGAGGCGAAAAGAAAATATTATTTTTAATACAGGTTTCAATACAGTTAGATGTAATTAATAATCGCAGCAGACAGAGAAGGAGATATATAACAATTAGTTATGAAATGTAGATAAAAGAGATACCCTTTGGGGGGTCGAGAAACTATACAATTAGACCCGAGCAGTATAAGTTAGGCAAAAGACAGAGTAATATGCCCCGTCGTGAAGATATCCAGAAAATTCTCCTTCTTGGTTCGG
>JBCBIN010000202.1:0-6962 GCA_038524555.1 Cyanobacteria bacterium J06623_7
CTTTACTCTCAATTAAATCTGTTGTTGCTTGAGAGTAAAGTTGCCGAACAAAGTATTGGCAAGGGACAAAAGCTATCCAACTTCACTTTACCCAATGCCCTAGAGCAAGAAATTAGCCTCAAATCCCTATTGGCAAAAGGTGCGGTCGTGGTATCTTTTTATCGAGGCGGCTGGTGTCCCTACTGCAATCTGGAATTACGCGCCCTGCAGGCAGCCTTGCCAGAAATTACCGCTCGAGGTGCAACTCTGGTAGCGATATCACCCGAGACTCCAGATAGTTCCCTGTCTACCAAAGAAAAAAATGAGCTGTCTTTTGAAGTACTGAGCGATCGCGGCAATCTCTTAGCCAGAGAGCTGGGTTTGGTTTTCACTCTCCCCGAATCTCTTAGACCAATCTATAGTAATTTCGGGATTGATATTCCCGCCCATAACGGCGATGAGACTTTTGAACTGCCCCTACCGGCTACCTATGTAGTCAAGGCTGACGGTACGATTGTCTATCACTTTGTCCATGCCGACTATACCCAAAGACTAGACCCCGATCAAATTATCGAGGCATTAGATACAATCACTGCCAATCACCAATAATTACGTATGCCGACCAAAAAGCCGGAACTTCCCAATCTCGGTTTGTCTGCCGCCAGAGTTCTAGCTGGGCTTGTCGTAGTGCTTCAGCTTTAGTGTGGTGGGGTAGATACTGGTAAAAAAAACGCATCAATTGAGCGGTAGAGCGATCGTCAATCTGCCAGAGAGTCGCCAGGGTACTTAGAGCACCACTTCTAACAGCTATGCCCGCTAGTCCCAAAGCTGAGCGCCGATCGCCCGTTGCGGTATCGCAAGCACTGAGAACCAAAAGCTCGATTGGTTCTAATCCTGGTCGGCGGGTCTGAAGAATCCGGCTAAATTCATCGATTGTCAATAGTTTTTGCCACATCAACAAAAAAGTTTCCCGAGGGTTGGCACGAAACTGACCGTGGGTGGCTAGGTGAACGACGGAGGTGGAAGTTCGGTTGAGTCGAGTTGAGAGGTTTTCGGGGGTAAATTGCTGATTTAGGAGAGCATTGTCTAGAGGTTCTACTGCGGCTATTTCATCTGGGACGTTAGTTAGGGGTGGAAAATTAAGCTGTCCCACCTGAAGAGAACGGCTAATGCCCCCAGCAAGAAAAGAAGGAGAGGCAGAATTTTTTTGGAGATTTAAAAGTCTCAAACCAGGAGTTAAGGCGATCGCATATTTTTCTAATAGATACTGTTTGCCGTCATAGAGTACCGCCATGGGTATAGTCTGTAGCAAACCATCGAGAACAAAGACTAAAGTTTGGGGCGACTCTTGTTCTAGTACTTCCAAAGGTTGAATCAGCCAGTGATAAATCTGCGCCGATAACCGCTGGATGTCTCGGGTACGGTCTGGTTCAGTGAGATATTGACGTAGCTGAATAATCGTCGCTTCGAGATGTTCTTGGCTAACGGATTGACTGTAATGGTGTAGAATTTGCTGTTGCCGAGCGCGATCTACCGTGGCAACAACTATCTCCAGGCGATCTGGCAGAATAATCGTGTGGATAATTGCTCCATGAGCATCAACGCGATCGATACTTTTAGGTTCAAAGGTCAGACAAGCATCTTGAAAATAATTATCGAGTTCTGCTAATTGGAGTGCTTCGATCGCATTTTGGGCGGCGACTAAATCTGACTGAGATGGCGAACCGGTTAACAATAAATCCGCTAGCTCGCGATATACGGGTTCGATATTAGCTTTAAATTCGTAACGCACCTCTTTTTCTAGTGCCACCAAATCGCTGCGCAAACTGTCCAAATTAGCCAGGGCTGCCTGATAACTCGCGATCGCTTTTACTCTTGCTCCCTGCTGGCGATAGATACGTCCCAAACGCCACTGCCAACGATAGCTGAGTTCGGGGGCTGAGATTGATTGTGCCAGCCATAAAGCTCGCTCAAACATCTGTTGGGGGCTGGATTTGAGGGCTAACCTGGTTTCCGTTGCTAGCTCTCCCAAATTACCCCAGGCATAGGATTCTGCTCGACTGTCTCCTGCTAACTCTGCCTGTTGAGCCACGTTGAGATATAGATTGGCAATTTCGCGGACATCATACTGCTGTGCCGGATGGGACTGTAATAGTCTAAGGCTGTTGGCAAACTGAAGACTGGCATAGAGATCGTCTGATAATGGCGATAGTTGAATTCTAGCTGCTAATTGATTTGCCTGTAACCATTGCTGGCTGGCAATATTGAGAGATAGTTCGTTGAGCTGGGCGGCTAACCTAAAAGAGTCATAATTAAAGCCCGGGGGGAGATTTTTTAGCCGTTGATAGTATTGGTGGGCGCGTTCTTGATGAAATTGAAAATCTTCAGCGGTAGACTGTGCTTTCGCCTGTAACGCTAACTCCAGTTCGATGTTGCCCCAGCTAAGGTCTATTTTTGCCTGGGTGCTGGATTTGACCAGGTGTGACTCTGCGAGGAGATGCTGATTGGCGATCGCTAAATCTCGAGCTAACAGTAGTTTGCCCATCGAAAGAAGACTATTGGCCATCGTACTAAAGCTATCGATTAACCAGGGTGAGCGAGCTTCCCCAGCCTGTCGAATAATTAAGGCTAAAGCTTCAGTATCTAAGTCCTGACAGCGATTTTGCTCTAAATTCAGACTACTAAGGGCGCGATCACAAGCACGGCGATGAAAGCCCAGACGATTGAGTGCCTCTGCTGCGTCGAGATTCGTTCCGGCAATTCCCCTAATATCGTTAATTTCCCGGTAGAGTCGTTCTGCTTCTTGCCAATTGTCCAAAGCTTGAGCTGACTTGCCCGTTGCTAAAGCGTAGTGCCCGCGAACATTCCAAATTTGAGCCTGTACTTGAGTCTTACTCTTACTAGGGGGGAGAGTGTCGATTAGAGTCTGGCTGCGCTCTAGATTCTGGCTTGCTAGTTGCCAATTTCTTTGCTGCTGCTGTACGAGAGAAGTTAGGGTCAGGATTTGAATTTGCGGCAGTAGAGCTGATCGGCTTTGATAGATGGTGGCGGCCCGTTCGAGTAAAGTTAGTGCCCGCACCGATTGACCTAGGTCGTATTGCTGCTGCGCTTGACGAACTAGCTGGGTGGGATTTGCCTGAGCGACGGAATTATATCCCCGTCCTAAAACCAGACTCAGGCTAACTAAGACAACGCCAATAAATCGCTGCCAATTTTTCATACAGTCGTTTTTAGTTGAATAGACTACATTTTAAGAGGGCTAGATCGCAGCCATAAGCTTTAATCTCTAAGCTTTTCACATCAAATCTAAGTCCTAAATTATCATCTTACTCAGACAATCGCTCGGTCTAAATTTGCCCCAGTCAGATTAGTATCGCTTAGATCCGCACCCATTAGTTTAGCGTTGGTTAAATCAGCGTGACTCAGATTGGCATGACTCAAATCGGCGGCAATTAGTTTGGCGTGGGCGAGATTGGCACCCACAAGGTTGGCATGACTGAGATTGGCATCAATCAGATTGATATTGGCTAAATGTAGCCGTGCTAAATCGGCATGGTGGAGATTGGCGTGGCGAAAATTTCTTCTTCCTAAAGCATAACCCTGAATTAAACTCGCGCGATCGCTAATTCGGAGTTCTCGCTGGGGTCTACCGGTGACGGTAAAAGTAATGCTGTCTTGCTGCTGAATCAGTTTCTCTAGTTCATGATAGAGAGGATAGTCACCAATACCGCTGATATTAACCCAGGCTCTAGTACGGGTAAGAGCGACTAAAAGCTGATGGCGCAAACGCATGGTGTCGGCTACAGCAATTCGATCTAAGGCGACGAGATAGACTAAATCTGCCTCCTGTCCCTTGGCGCGATGAATTGTGGAAACGGTAACCGCCCCCGGATACCAAAATTGATTGGGATTATCCTGCTCCCTTGCATCGACGCTATTGTGGATGCGTTGACTGGGTAGATAAACTTCAATACCCTGGTTGATTAAAAAAGTAGCGGTTTGCTTGAGCAAAGTATTTGCTTCGTAGGTCGAACCCAAAACAATTACGAGCAGGTTACGTTCTGGCAGCAGTTGCTCTACGGTCAAGTTGTGCTGGAGTTTTCGGGCCAAGACACTCAATTCTTGTTGTCTTGAGCTAAAACGCTGGAAGTCTATCATCGGCTCAGACCAGAGTTCCCCCATAATATTGGGGGGATTTGCTTCCCTAGTTAGGGTAATTTGCTTTCCTTGCCGCCATTGACCGCTAGTTTTATAGCCCAAAGCCGCCCATTCTTCCGGATAAGTCGATCCCGTAAGTAAACCTTTAGTTCTAAGTAAGCCTAAAGCGATCGCCTGTGCGACCATCATGATAGGTTGGGGGGTTCGATAGCTACGGCAAATGATTTCGGTCTTCTGTATCTGTTCGCCATAATCTCCCGTTACTAAATGACCTAACTCTTCCCCAAATAGCGTCACGGGTTCTGGTAGCTTTAAACTACCCAAGCTCTGTAGTTCGTCATAAGCCCAAATTAGTCGCTTCTGCTGGGGGGCAACGGGATTGACCGGACGCAAAGCCTGGTAGGCGAGCCAATAAAAAGGTTGTTTGTCCTGATAGTGCCAGTTATCTGCCATCAAGTCCTGCCCTTCATCAATTAAGACCGCATCAAATATGGGGGTAATTGAGCCAGTTTCTAAGAACTGAACACAGGCTTCAGCGAGAGCTTCATGTGGGGGACTACTCAGAGTGAAGGGAACGGATAGGGGCATCTGACCTGCTGCTTTGCAGACCGTACTGTAAAACCCTGGCTGCTGTTTACTGCCCCAGGCGTGAAGAATTTTTAGTCCCGATGTTGCACTGTAACCCTGGCGTTCTTGGGTAAAGTGGCGGATCCAGCGGTCTACCTGCTGGGTAATTGTCTCGTAAAGACTGCGAGAAAAAAATACTAGGGCAATCTGCCACTGAGGATACCGAACCGACATCAGAGCCGCTTTCTGACAGAGAATTACCGTCTTTCCCGACCCCGCTATACCTCTAATTCGCTGCATGCCGGGGGGTATCTGCTTGGCAATTTCTTGCTGTACATCGAGCTGGTTTAAACGAGATCGCACCTGCTGGAGTATTTCCAGGCGTTCGGAGCCTCGTTTGCGCTGTGGTGGGGTGGGAGTATAGAGTGCGGTTCCCCCCAATACTGCCTGAAGCAGTTCCCATTGAGTGGGAGTTAAGTCCGTACCCCGTACCACTGGATTTATTGTCTCCATATGACCCGCTAGATCGGAATTGCTTAAATCCTCTGCCAGTAAAATTGGCGGCAGGTTAGGTAAATTCGACCAGTTTCTCTCTTCCCACTCCATCCGCGTAATGTAAGGGAGAGCAACTACTGCCCGGGCATATACCTGGCGCTTTAATAGAGGTTCGCGATCGCAGTAAGCTAAAATTCCCCAAAGCTGATTTTCTGCCTGTTGATAGGGATTACCCGAGTCGGTATAAAAGTCTCGATACTGCCAACGATGACCGGAAATTCCCACAAGCTGTTCGCTGCGGATGCCTTTAACTTCAATTACCACCAGTCCCAACTGGCGATCGATAATTAAAATATCGGGTTCTTGACGGGAGCGTGCGGCATAAAATAGCGGATAACGCCAGTAAGCCAGACAGCTGCGCCGCCCAAAACTCCTTTTCACCCTATCCCAAACTAGCTTTTCTCCTGCCTCTCCAGAGCGATCGAACAGTTCTGTAGCAATAAATTTACCCATAACATAAATTTATTTACTGACCTTATACAAAACCATGGAAAATTAATAGTTTAAATAAGATAAGCAAAAAAGATTCATAAACCCTTTGCCCCTTAACCAGTCTCAACAGATTAATCGGTGTAGAACATCAGTTAGTTATCTAGCTGGCTATATCGGTCTACTCCTTACTTTTTAACTGCTTCTAAAATGCGGGAATAGTAAAAGCTAACGCTGGTCATGCCGGTGCGCTTAATTTCAAAGCCGTTCTCTTCCAGCACCGCAACAATGTCCGCTTCCTTGTGCTGATAGGCTCTGGTGGTTTTTGAAGGTCCCGGGAAAAATTCGCCAATCTTTTTCAAGACAAACAGCAAGCAGGTCTTGGGCGCAAAGCTGAGAATTAGGCGAGATTCAGCCAGAGAAGCCAGATGGGCAATCATTTTCGCCGCATCTTCCGTGGGATAGTGAATTAAAACATCCAGGCAGATTACGGTGTCGTAGCTTCCCGTTAACGCTTCTAAATCTTGGACGCTAAAGTTAACCTTACTCGCATCTTCTAAAGCAGCCTCGGCTTTTTCTTGAGCTTCGCCGACCATTTTGGCGGAGATATCGCTAGCCGCTACCGTTGCCCCGGCTGCTGCCAGGGGAATACTCAAGCTACCCACACCACATCCCGCATCGCAAATAGTTAAATCGGCTAAGTTACCGTCTTCTTCCAACCAGCTAACTACAGTATCGATGGTTTGCTGATGTCCCTCGCGGATTTTCTTCTGTACTTTATTTACATCATCAGTCTCGCCGTAAATTCTACGCCAGCGATCAAAACCTTTCTGATTGAAGTAATCTTTAACAACTGCCTTATCGTTAACTCTATCTGCCGTTTTCATAGATTAGTCTTAAAAATTAGTCTTAAAAATTGAATTCCCCTGGATCATAAATTATCACGATTACCAGTCGTTCTCTTAATTTCCCCATGCTTTAGGCGATCGCTTTTAGGAGATTGAGGACTGAAGACTGGGAACCAGGAAGGAGAAATAAGGGACTGACCTTATGCTTGTAGTACTTTTTTAGAGTCGATCTTTAAACGCGATCTCTCTCAGATTTCATTGACAAATTTCAGCGATTAGAAGTACGGTCAAATGTAACATCATAGTATCTTTTATTTGTAATATGGGTCTAGAAGCTGTCGAACTAATTATTGCCGTCGAAGAACGTTTTAAAACGAGAATTAGCGATCGACAAGCCGAGCAAATTTCGACGGTGGGAGACTTTTA
>JBCBIN010000203.1:0-6961 GCA_038524555.1 Cyanobacteria bacterium J06623_7
AGAAAGTTAGGTAATTATTTGCTGTCATCGAGTCTCTTAACTGAACTTTCCCACTTTCTTCGGATATTTACATCGAGAAGACTAACTAGAAGGTTACCCAAACTTTTCTGGAATATTGCACAAAGACACATTGCTAACAACCAACAAGACTTTTGTAGAATGTTAACTTTAATTACGTGTATTATGGGGGTAGGGAGACTTGAACTCCCACGAAGAATTACCCTCAACGGATTTTAAATCCGCAGCGTCTACCAATTCCGCCATACCCCCAGGTATGTATATCTATGTGATTTTCAGCGACAGAGACTAATATATCATATAGAACCGAATTTATGTGTTGAATGTAGCGCTCAATCGGGGCGATCGCTTATTCGAGCGTACAATAACAAGAGAAAACTAGAGACTAACCTCAAATATCTCATCTAGAAGCATCAAAAGTGATGTCGAACGACAACCCTCGCTACACTCAGTAGAGTACGCAGTTGCCCATTAAACTAATGAAATTAATTTTATACCTAACAACAGTACCGGTGATTTGCCTGGCGGCTGCGGTAGTTCAAGCCCAAACAGCTCCCTCTAATACCCTTAGTCCAACTGAGGCGGGGAATTTGCGGCAATTTCCACAGTCGGGAGGGTTTTTTAACTCCAACAATAGCTCGCGGCAATTTTTTCAACAGGGTCGCGATAAGCTATATTTTTTAGAGGATTCAGACTCTATTTTGCAGATTAATCGCGATATTTCTCGACAGGAAGAAAATGAGCCATCGACGATAGAAGAGGATTTTCCGGAAAATCAGCTAGAAATTCCAGGGCAGTCTAAATGAGTAAAACTTATTTAATTACGGGGACAAATAGGGGCATTGGCTTGGAGTATTGTCGTCAACTTCAAGCTAGAGGAGATGAGGTAATTGCAGTTTGTCGCACCCCCTCTGAAGAACTCTTGAGTCTAGATATACGAATAGAAACGGACGTAGATTTAACCAAACCTAAAGCCGTACAAGAGCTATGCCGCAAGCTCGGAAATAAGCAGATTGACGTGTTAATTAATAACGCTGGAATTGTCGAACGCATCTCTTTAGATAATCTCGACCTTGATAGTATCCGCCGCCAGTTTGAAACTAATGCGATCGCACCGCTAAATTTGACTCGTGAACTGTTACCCAATTTGACTGCTGGCTCGAAAGTGATTCTGATGACTAGCCGCATGGGTTCGATTGATGATAATACTTCTGGTGGTTCTTACGGCTATCGCATGTCTAAAGTTGCGCTGTCTATGGCGGGAAAGTCTCTAGCGATAGATCTCCAGCCTCAGGGGATTGCCGTCGCGATTTTACATCCTGGTTTAGTTAAGACGCGTATGACTAACTTTACTGATTCTGGGATTACGACAGATACTTCAGTTAATGGTCTGCTGGAGCGAATTAAGGCGTTAAATTTAGATAGCACCGGCACCTTTTGGCATGCTAATGGCGAAGTTTTACCCTGGTAAGTTACAGTCGTTTTAATTTACTTTGGAGACATACTAGTTTGTCCGTTCGGATGACTAGGGACTGGGGGAGAGGGATTAGGAAATCGAGAGTAGATATCTTATTTTTTGATCGCTGTGCGATTGCAAGCCTTAGATTTATTTATTTTGTTGACTGAGCTTCTTGTTAAGTCTTTAAGAGAAAAGCTAACTAAAAGAACAAAAGAAAACTAGATAATTTGGTTGTAAAGTTCAATAATTTTGGCAATCACTGCCTCAATCGTCAGATTATCTGTAACTAGCTCGATCGCATCATCGGCTTTTTTTAGAGGCGCAATTTCTCGATTGCTATCTTGTTCGTCGCGTCTTTTGATATCTGCTTCTAACTGCTCTAAGTTTATATCTGCTCTACCCTGAGCCTGTAAATCTTGTAAGCGTCTTCTGGCTCTTTCTGTGGGAGTAGCGGTTAGGAATATCTTTAATTCAGCATCAGGAAAGACGTTGGTGGCAATATCTCTCCCTTCGGCAATTAGACCGCCTTGTTCTCCCCATTGTTGCTGCATCTGGACTAGTTTGGCTCTTACAGCTGCTTGTGCAGCGATCGCCGATACGTTAGCGGTAACTTCAGGAGTACGAATTGCCGTGGTTACTTCCTCGCCGTTGATATGCACTACTGTGGGTAAATCGATACTTGCCGGAGAACTGAGCTTTAAGTCTAGGTCTGAAAGTAAATTGGCGATCGCTGTTTCATTCTCAATTGCCGTTCCCGATGACATTGCCAACCAGGTGACAGCGCGATACATAGCGCCGGTATCTAGATATAGTAAATTTAGCTGATGGGCGACAGAGCGAGTAACGGTGGATTTTCCCGCTCCCGCAGGGCCATCGATCGCAATAATAGGCTGACGTTTTTGTAACACGATATTATCGATTAGACGAGTAGAACCAACATAAGCCGCGATCGCCAATAAGCCTCGATGCTCGATCTGTTCGAGGGGTTGTAAGCTCACGGGATCTACTAGCTCAATGTACTGAATTTTAACTTCTGGAGTGAACTCTAACTGCTGTTTGACTGAGTTAATTAAAGTGGCAGTATGAATTGCACCTTGAAGCAAGCTGTGTCGAGCCGCCTGTAAACCACGATAAATATTGGCAGCCTGTTCCTGTTGACCTGAAGTTAAATATTGATTGCGCGAGCTTAAGGCTAATCCCGATGCTTCGCGAACGATGGAACAGGAAACAATCTCTACGGGAAGGTTTAAATCTTTAACCAAACGCTGAATAATAGCTAACTGCTGTGCGTCTTTTTGACCAAAATAAGCTCGATCTGGCTGAACCAGGTTTAACAACTTGGTGACGATGGTTGCTACTCCTTGGAAATGTTCGGGACGATATTTGCCGCATAATCTTTGGGTCATTGCGGGAGGCGGCATAACTGTCGTTGTCTGACTTAGGGCTGCTGTATCACCCTGACTGTTCATTTCGTCGGGGGTAGGAGAAAAAACTAAATTGACTCCTTTTGATTCGCATAGCTTTAAATCTCGCTCTAGCTGACGTGGGTAGTTATTTAAATCTTCTGTAGGAGCAAACTGTAGGGGATTAACGAAGATACTAACGACGACAAAATCATTTTCGGCGATCGCGCGATCAATTAGGCTTAGGTGTCCGGCATGTAGAGCTCCCATAGTCGGGACTAAACCGATCTTACCGAGGTTGGACTCGCGGTATATTTTAATCTGAGAGCGTAATTCAGCAATTGTCCGCGACAGAAGCACCATAAATAAAGAGCAGTTCCTTTGAGCAGGATGGAGATAAGCAATAACTAATTACTCAATTATCAATGATTCCGTCTATTTTGAGGCAAAAATCTTATTTTCTACCTCTAACTTAGATTTTATTTATTGACCCAGAATTTTAACCGTTACAGGAACTACTCCCGAGTGCATCATATTTAAAGAACGTGCTGCCGCCGCCGACAAATCGATTACCCGACCTTTAACAAAGGGCCCGCGATCGTTAATTCTGACAACTACCGAACGACCATTATTGAGATTCGTGACTCTGACCCTAGTACCAAATCTTAGATGTTTATGAGCCGCAGTCATCGCGTTTTGGTTATATCTCTCACCGTTAGCCGTCAGACGACCGTGAAACCCTGGGCCATACCAAGAAGCTTTGCCGCTAAAAGAGCTGGCAATTAAAGGCTGATTACGGAGCGGTATTTTTTGGTCTACTACTAGTAGGTGAAAGTTATCCGATTGTAAATTGATAGTCTGGCGATGATGATTGAATCTATGGGCCAAGAGTAAGTTGAGGCGCAAAGAACGACCTTCCTTGAGGTCTAACGACGATAGCTTGGTGGCAGATTTATCGTTGGTGGTATCTGATTCTGCGGTAGCAATGGCAGGGGTTAATAATAAATTAGTGATCGAAAAACAAAAAGCGATCGCCGCTAATTTACCGTACGAATAGTAGTTCATAGTAACTATACAAATAGAATTCAGTAAATGAAACAGTTAATAAATTAATTAAATTATTGAAATGACTTAGTTCTAGATCTGCATCTATCTTAAGATTGATACATTTTTGCTGGAAATTGGGTAAATACCTAAGTTAAATATAAAGTTTTGATGAAGTAAGCTCTAGTCAACCTGTTTGAGTAATAACTCCAGATCGAAAATCCCGAGACCAAGATAAATCGATCAGAGCGACTATAGCTGGCGCAATAAATCTGGTTTAATGTTTCTTGGCTACCTTAAAATAGCTATGTTTTTATTAGGCGATCGTATTTATGGATTACAAAGATGCTGGGGTTGATGTCGAAGCAGGACGCTCTTTTGTCAATCAAATTCGTCAGGATGTTGCCAGCACCAACCGACCAGAAGTTATAGGTGGTTTGGGTGGATTTGGGGGTTATTTTCAGATGCCATCTGGTTACCAGCAGCCTGTCTTGGTTTCAGGAACTGATGGGGTGGGCACGAAGTTGAAAATCGCGCAAGAAATCGATCGCCATGATACCGTTGGCATAGATTTGGTCGCCATGTGTGTCAATGATATTTTAACCTCTGGTGCGGAACCACTTTTTTTCCTCGACTACCTGGCTACGGGTAAGCTCAATCCTCAGCAGCTAGCAGAGGTTGTTAAGGGAATAGCTCAAGGATGTCGCCTGAGTGGCTGTGCTTTATTGGGAGGCGAAACGGCAGAAATGCCCGGTTTTTATCAGCTAGGGGAGTATGACCTAGCCGGGTTTTGTGTTGGCGTAGTCGAGAAAGAGCAACTTTTGGACGGTTCGCGGGTACAGATTGGTGATGTGGCGATAGGCTTAGCGAGCGCTGGGCTTCATAGCAACGGTTTTAGCCTGGTACGTAAGATTATTGAAACAGGAGGCTATGATTGGTCGGATACTCCAGAGATATTTAATGGCCAGACCCTCGGTGCTGAATTAATTACGCCAACTCAAATTTACGTCCGACCAATTTTGGATTTCTTGCAGACGGAAATAGATGTACATGCCATGGCACACATTACCGGCGGTGGTTTACCAGAAAATCTACCTCGCTGTTTAGCGGCGGGACAGTCGATTGAAATTCAACCAGGTAGCTGGTCAATTCCGCCTATCTTTGATTGGTTAGCCGCAGCCGGCAAAATTGAAACCGAGGCAATGTTTAATACCTTTAACATGGGTATTGGCTTTGTCGTCATCATGCCACCTACTCAGGCTCAAGCAGCTTTAGACTGGTTTAAGACGCGAGAAATTACCGCTGCCCAAATTGGGCAAGTAACTGCGGGAGAAGGAACCCTCTCTTTCCTGTCTAACTAACCTGAGGTATGGCAACGCAGCACCAATAGCTTCATATTGTAATGTCGTAAGTCAAATGATTTTTGGCGACTTTAATGAAAATAAATATCAATAAATGATTGTTGCGGGCTATAATGCTAATAATTCTCATTAAACTATGTATGGGTCGATCTTAATCAACTTAAGTTACCCTGCGGAAAAAGATTAATGCGAAGAGCTTTAGAACAACTATCAATCATCATTATTTATACATCTCGATCGCTTTGACTCAGACTTCAATTTCCGCAATCGGTAAAAATCGCAAGTGGTTGCGTCCCACGTTTTCCCCAGAACAGGGAGTATTATTAGTGTTGGCTGGCTCCTTCCTGACCGGTGCAGCCCTAGCACTACAGTGGACTTACGTAACAACCCTGGCATTGATCTGTGCCTTTTTTGCTCTCCAGGCAGAGCATCCCTACATAGTGCAAATCAAGTTAAGAAAAAATTTAAAACCCCGTTATGTACTCTGGGGTAGCATTTATGGAGTGATCGCTTTATCTCTAGCAATATATCTTTGGCTTCAATCTCCCAATCTAGTTTATCTATATTTATTAGCAATAATGGGATTGATTATTGATGCGATCGCTGTGATTAAAGGCAAACATAAATCAATTTTTAATGAAATAGTGGGAATGGCGGCTATTTGTTTGGCTGCGCCTCTCGCCTATGTCGCGACTACAGGAAATCTGAATCTAGAAATAATGGCAATGTGGATTCTCAACACGCTGTTTTTTAGCAGTGCAGTCTACACCATCAAACTGCGTCGGAAAAAGACTGCTGCTCTAGCACCAGGCATAATTTATCATTCATGTGCCACTTTGGTAGTTGTAGCTCTTTTTGGCTTTAACTATTTGTCTCTAGCTACGGCTCTATCTTTTAGCGTGGTGTTAATCAAATATCTCACCGTTTTAGGGGTGAAAAACTGGTATCGTCAAGCCAAATTTCATTCTATTGCCCTGTTTGAAACCCGATTTGCCCTGGTCTATATTGCGATCGCCTCTATTAGTGTCTTGCCTGCTCATTTACCTCAAGGATAGCTATACAAGCTCATGTTTTGATTCTGCCCCAGGTTGAATTCTAATTTACGCTCCGAGCCGAGTTATCTGTCCACGCTTTATTTTAAAAATCAATAAAATAGTGGTCTACTCATAATATCCTGCTAAAAAACTTAAACTAAAAACAGCATATAGAAACAATGCAAGCAAATATTTGTTTGGCAAACTGGACAATTCTGAATAAGTAATCGCGAATGCTGTCCATAAGCAAATAACCATCAGCTATCCCACTCTAGAATTGAAACCAAGAGGACTAGCCGCAAATATCGAGCCAAAGATTAGGAAGCTGCCGACATAAAATAAATAAGTTTTAATTCTATTCAACCGCATGAGTCTGTCTTGAAGTGGAATTGCAATACTTCCAATTAGCAAACTAATGCCGAATAGTTCTACTGTTCCATACCAAGAAGAAACTAGCCAAAAACAACCTAATACAGCCCCACAAATCATAAAAGAGATTAGACCACCAACACGAAAATTCATAATCACGCAATAACTAGTATTTTATAAGAATCAAGTTTTTATTATTGTTTCCTTGAATATGCGTTTTTATTTCTAACAATTCAGTAAGCCGAGCTTTTCTCTCTCGGTTAGCAATTTTGG
>JBCBIN010000204.1:0-6878 GCA_038524555.1 Cyanobacteria bacterium J06623_7
GGTTTTTGTGACTGAATGAGCGAGTCGTTATGAGACTTATCAAAGATTTTATCGACACTTTCTGATAGTTCTTCTAAGTCGGTGCGACATTCAACTTCTGGGTTAGTCGGTGGTTCGTAGGGATCGTCAATGCCGGTAAACTGCTTGATTTTACCCGCTCTTACCTGCTTGTATAAGCCCTTGACATCTCTCTCTTCACAAACTGAGATGGGAGCGTTAACAAAAACTTCGACAAAATCACCAATATTCGCTCTCATTTCCTCACGAATTGCCCGGTAAGGACTAATTACGGGAACCAAGACAATTACGCCATTGCGAGCCAATAATTTTGCCACAAAGCCAATACGACGAATATTCGTATCTCGATCTTCTTTAGAAAAGCCCAAATCTTTAGTGAGGTTTTCGCGGATTTCATCACCATCTAAAACTTCTAGCTGATAGCCTTCGGACTTGAGTTTTTCAGTTAGAGCATCAGCGATAGTACTTTTTCCCGCACCACTAAATCCCGTAAACCAAACTGCAACACCCTTCTGCTTCATAATACTTGTTATTACTTAATAAGTTTTTATGTCTCAAAGTATTCTACTTGATGAAGGTATAAATACGTAAAAGCTTTGTCTAAGCTATGAGTTGCTAGCAGCTGCTGGGGAAAGGATTCTAGAGCGATCGCCATTCTTGCGCGTCTAAATTACTCTCGTTCGGCAAGTTCCATCCAGCGTTCGGTGTTGCTATCAATTTCTTGATTTAAAGAAGCTAGCTTGTCTGATAGTTCCTGTACTAAATTAAAGTCGCTACAGTTTACCACCAGATCTTGTTCGAGCTCTTCTTTGTCGATTTCCAGTTGAGCAATCTTTGCCTCTAGCTTTTGATACTCCCGGCGCTCGAAATTAGATAGGGGTTTGTTAGCTTTGTCGCCATTACCCGATCTAGCCTTGCCGTTACTTGCTTTAGTTTTGCTGGCTTTAGGTTGTGCTGCTACTTCTTGTTTGACGGCTTTTTCCGCTTTCCTTTTCTGTTCGAGATAAACCGAATAGTTGCCGGGATAGAGACGTAGTTTTCCTTCCGGTTCGATCGCCAGAATAAATTCAACGGTACGATCAAGAAAATAGCGATCGTGAGATACCACAATTACACAGCCATTAAAGTTCTCTAGATAATCTTCGAGGATGGCTAAAGTTTGAACATCCAAATCGTTAGTCGGCTCGTCGAGAATCAGCACGTTGGGAGCATCCATCAACACCTGGAGTAAAAACAAACGCCGTTTTTCCCCTCCCGATAGTTTATGGATTGGTGCATACTGTTGGTCAGGAGGAAATAAAAACTTTTCCAGCATTTGCGAGGCAGAAATTTTATCGCCGCTAGCGGTGGTGACAACTTCGGCAACGTCCTTAATATATTCAATTACCCGTTGATTCTCATCGAGAGCATCGAGAATATTATCCGAATGCTGGTCAAAGTAGCCAATATGAATTGTCTTGCCGATATCTACCTTGCCCGTATCGGGGGCGATGCGTCCGGTAATAATATTCATTAGGGTCGATTTACCCGCACCGTTAGCACCAATAATGCCGATGCGATCGCGCGGGGTAAATTCATAGCTAAAATCACTAAAGAGAGTACGTCCCTCAAAAGATTTAGATACCTTTGCTAGCTCGATAACCTTCTTGCCAATTCGTCTCCCTGGAGTATCAATATCAACTTTGCCTTGAGCTTCCTTAAACTCACGATTCTGCATTTCGCCAATGCGATCGATCCGGGCTTTTTGCTTGGTGCTGCGGGCTTTTGCACCACGTTGCAGCCATTTTAGTTCCTTCCGCAGTACTCCTTGAAGCTTGCGCTGACTGCTGGCGGTAGACTCTTCCTGTAGAGCCTTTTTCTCCAGATAGTAAGAATAATTACCTGCATAAGTATAAAGATCGGCGCGATCGATTTCCAAAATACGGGTAGTTACCTTGTCCAAAAAATAGCGATCGTGGGTAATCAATAAAATTGCCCCCTGAAAGCGAGCGAGATATTCCTGTAACCACTCCACCGATTCCGCATCCAGGTGGTTAGTCGGCTCATCCATCATCAACAAATCTGGCTCGTTGAGTAACGCCGCCGCTAGGGCAATTCGCTTACGATATCCCCCCGACAAATCTTTAACCTTAGTATCAAAATCTTCAATACCCAACTTGCTCAGAACGATTTTGGCTTTAGTCTCCAAATCCCAGGCTTCTAGGGTTGCCATTTTTTCCGTAACTACCGCTAACCGAGCCATCAAAGCATCAAGATCGCTACCTTCGGCTTTACCTATTTTATGGGAAAGATTTTCATATTCCCGTACTAGCTGCATTTGTTCCCCGCTGTCGGCAAATACCTGATCGATAACGGTCAGATTTTCATCAATCTCAGGCTGTTGTGGAAGATAAATTACCCGGGCACCCGACTTAAGTAAGCGCTGTCCCCCATCCGTTGGCTCGATCCCTGCAATCATCTTTAATAGGGTCGATTTACCAGAGCCATTAACCCCAATCAAACCTACCTTGTCATTGGGCTCGATACTAAAGCTAGCATCCCGCAAAATTTCCTTGATGCCAAAATCTTTTTTTATATTCTGTAGAGTTAGGATGCTCATTAAGAGAGTTTTATATGAGATAGAGTAGTTGATTGTAGCTTTCAGCTACGCCAAGGCAGAGCTTCGTTTTTAAGCCTGTAGTTAAAAACAATTGTAAAATTGCCAGAAACAAGATGAAACCCAACATTAATGATTATGGTAGATGGGTTTTGCGATCGCGCTAATATCGCGCTAATTATTAATTGCTCTAATTATTTTACGAGTAATTTGGTTGAACGTTGACAAATGAAGGTACGGCAACAAAACAACTGCTAAATTACCCAGCTTGCCGAGAATGGCGAAGAATGGTTGTTTATCGTTCCAGGCATCAACAGGTTCTAAAACTCGTTTTTCTAGCTTGTAATAAGGCTGATAAACGGGAGGAAAATAATTGCCTTCGAGGTGGTCGTTCGCGAGTTGCCAATAGTATTCATCTTTGCCCTCAGGTTTACCATCCGCTTCCCAGAGAAGATAAGCTTGAGCAGCAATAATTTGCCGATCTTGTTCCTCTTGTTGTTGGGCTTCTAGACTTTGGACGACTTTGGCATTAGCTCTGTTTCTTTACCATTTTCGTAATACCGTGTCTGGATTAGGATTTTTAGACCATAAATAAATTATTTAACAACTATTTATTTATGGTGTTAGTAAATGCGCAATGCTACTTATAACTTGTTTGTCGGTTCGAAGAAAGTATACAAATTGAAAAAGCTGATAGCTGATAGCTAAAAGAATAGCCTGTTGTACGACATTAGTTAATGACCAATGCCCTATTTACCAAACATAGTTGCCTATTACTTAATATAAACAGTAATCTTTGGCTAAGAGCTGATAGCTAATAGCTAAAAACCAATCAGTTTAAACGAAGCTTATTCACATCGAGCGTAATTTACTATGCTTTGTATTGGACATCGGGGAGCAATGGGACATGAGCCAGAGAATACTTTATTATCAGTGCAAAAGGCGATCGCTTTAGGAGTAGATGCGATCGAAATTGATGTTTATCATCTCGACGGTAACTTAATTGTCATTCACGATCGCGATTTGTCTCGGACTACTAACGGTACTGGCTATCTAGATCGTCGTACTTTTGACTATGTGCGATCGCTCGATGCGGGTAAAGGGCAACAGGTACCAACACTAACGGAAGTTTTAGATACGATAGATCGTCATGCCTTAATTAATATCGAACTCAAGGGTAGCGATACTGCCGAACCTGTAGTCAATTTAATTCAAACTTATCTTGATCGGGGTTGGGAATATAGTGATTTTGTCGTTTCTTCTTTTAATCACTACGAATTAAATCGAGCCAAACAGATATGTCCCGAACTAACTATCGGCATGTTAATTTATGGTTTGCCCTGGGACTATTTAACTAGCGCCTTGTCTCTTCAGGCAGAGATCGTAATTCCTAGTCTTGATTATATTGATGCTGACCTAGTAAAGTCGGTGCAGCAGTTGGGTTTGCAGGTATGGGTCTATACCGTTAATCAACCGGAAGATATTAAGCTAATGAAATCCTTGGGAGTTGATGGTATCTTTACTAATTACCCTGAGCGAATTTTATCCCCTTCTACTAGCTAATGAATCGCGATCGCTGGACTCGCTGGATTTATCCCACAGTTGGCATTCTGCTGCTGATTTTTTCTATTTATATTTTACAAAAGGAATTAGGTCGCTACAGTCTAGATGATATTATCGTCAGTCTGAGCAAAATTAGCGATCGCCAGCTATCTTTAGCCCTAGCCTTTGCCTTTACAGACTATCTCGCCATTAGCAGCTACGATTTAATTGCTTTTCATCAACTCAATCATTATCTAGACAAAAAGCGGATTCTCTTTACTACTTTTATCACCTACGCCGTGAGCAACACCACGGGGTTTACTTTGCTGATTGGTGGGGGGATTCGCTATCGTTTCTATTCCTTTTGGGGTGTCCCACCGAGAATTGTTGCCAAAATTATCGCTCTGGGTAATATTACCTTCTGGCTGGGCTTATTTAGTCTCGGGGGCATTACTTTTCTGGTCAATCCCCTACAGTTACCCAGCACCTTACCCATACAGACGATGGCAATGCAGTATCTCGGTATTGTCGCCCTGATTGTAGTGGGAACATACCTATACTTTTGCTGGCAGAGAAAAGGCATCAAAATTAAAGGCAAAATAATTCGCTTTCCCAAACCAGTAACCTCCCTGGCACAGATTGCCGCATTTGTGATCGACTGGGCATTAGCAGCGGCAGTTTTATATTGCCTGATTCCCAGCTATGCCGATAAGTCCTACCTGCAATTTTTTAGTATCTATTTAATTGCGATGAGTACCTCGATCATGAGCAATATTCCTGGGGGAATCGGCGTATTTGAGACTGTAATTATATTTCTCTTGCCCCAAAGCATTTTTAAGCCAGATATTTTAAGTTCGCTGCTAGTTTATCGCTCAATGCGATTTTTAATCCCTCTAGCGATCGCTCTAATTTTAATCTGCTGTTTTGAACTGCGTCGCCGGTACCGGAAAGTTAGGAAGTAACCACTGGAGAGAAAAATGGCAATTTGAGGTTTAAAATTCGGTTGGCGTAATGATTAGCTGCTCACTCAAGTTCGTTTGAAAAGCGATCGCGTCAATATTTTCTAAAATTGCTATGGTCTGAGCCGTATCTTCCCCCACTCCATCAGTATCAAACTGTAGGATTAAGCTATCTGTCGTTAGAAAAGTAGTCTGGATATAGCCATCGGCAACTGGATCGCTGCCCGTATATTCAGCCCGAATTAATAATTCAGAAATATCGAGGCGATCGCGATTTAGTTCGAAATCACCAATCAGATCGGCACCTATGGGTACGTGTGCATCATGAGCAGGGTTAAAAAAGAAAACATCATTCCCTGCCCCACCTGTAACAATATCGTGTCCGGGACTAGCAACAATTACATCATCTCCCGCCCCAGCAGTAATTTGATCTGATGCTAAAGAACCAATAATCAGGTCTGGTGCTTCTGTACCTAAAATAAGGTCGGACTGAATTTGCGGGGTAGCATTGAGATCTAAAATTCCCGCGCGAGATAAGGCGATCGATTCGGCGGGTGCATCAGATGAGTCGATGTAGCTAATTACGTTACTGGAACCGCGATCTACGGCTATATATTGCGCAATGCGATCGCCATTGACCTTAATTTCATCATGACCGATATGCCAAATGTCAGTAGACCAATCGGGATTGTGTTCCTCATATTCTGCCCCGTATAGCTGACCTTCATCGTATACCAACCTTAAGTCATCATAACCAGATAGCAACGCGACATCGTCTCTTTCTAGAGCAATTTCTGCCTGAACTTCTCGGACAACCTCTACACCTAAATTGACAGACTCGATGTTGGTTAAAGACCAGCCGCGATTAACTGCGCCTTCTGGTTGAAAATTGCCCGTGGGCAACACATAAAAAGTTATATTATCGCTATTGATCTTATCTCCCAGATAATCGAAAACTGCTATGGTTGAATCTCTATACACTTCACGGTTTAAGGAATTACTTAAATCAAGATTCCGTAGTGCATCTGCTTCTCCCTGTGACCAAACAATAGCCAGTTCGTCCGATCTTTGAGCTTCATTAATAGCTAGCCATTCGTTTATCTGGGTTTCGGCGCTTCTCAAGGCACCACCTGGTAAATTGAGGTCGGGATGCCACCAGACTCGATTATCTTCCGCAAGACTGGCTTCAGCCAAAAAATGATCGCTGTAAACCGAACTCCCTCCAACAGAAAAATTAGTTTCGTCACTATCTCCCGTAATTACTCCCTCTTCTACCAAAGAATCTAGCTTTTCATGCAGAAAGGTTGCGCCAGAAAGGTTGCGACCAAATAGCTCAGAAGTACTGTAGGACTTATAAATAGAACTCATATTTCGGGCATTAGATTGACCCAAAATAGAAATAAATAACGTCGGCGTCGATTGCGAATCTAAGGGTACCGCAGACGCTTCATTTTCTTGCATATTGTTTTGCTTTACTCGTCAAAAGAGTCGATATCTAGCTAGGTTTTACTCTAATACTCAGAACTTAGCAATGCCGGGTTTGTTCTACCTGATTAAACATTAAACGCCTAGACTGGGAAAAGAGAAAAGAGAAAAGGGAAAAGGGAAAAGGAGGCAGATATTCGTTTAAAGCTCTAGCCCCTCTGCCTTCACACAAGTTTCCAGTATTCAATGGAAACAAGATTTACAACAGTTCGGACAAAATTTAATTGTTAACGAAACAATCGGGTATGGAGACTCAAAAAAATCAATTATCGACTATT
>JBCBIN010000205.1:0-6862 GCA_038524555.1 Cyanobacteria bacterium J06623_7
ATATACACAACTAATATTATTAAAATTTCATAAAGAATAATAAAAAGTAAAGCCAAAAAGATAGATTAATTAGTAACTTACTTAAAGCTACAAATAAAAAATAATTATTTTCAGCCTATATGTAATTATGAGTGTATACTATTACCGAAAACATCAAATACAATCTGCTTGAGCTTATGTTAAAACAGCTAAATGCTGGTATAGTTTCTCTTGGTTTGCTCTCCACAGTTGCCGCCCCGGCAATGGCACAAAGTACTTTTACTGTACCTCTAGAAAGTAATAATATTAATAATATTGCTGCTACCGAAGATAACTATGTTGCCGATTATTCAAACTTATATTCTAGTTTGCCGACAGAAGAAACTTTAAGTACGCTAACCGTTAAAAATACTCTCGATTTTGGCGATATCGCCGATGGCACGGCAGACTTAGACCCAGATGTGATCGCCCAAAGAAGAACGAGATCGCGCTCTAAATATAAATATAGTGCTGGTTTCGATACGATTAACTTTGGTTGGGTTAAAGACACCAATGGTTCAATCACCAGTATTTTAGGATTCAACTTGGGTTTGGGGGTTGGCTACCGCAAATACTTTAAACCTTCTCAAGATGGGAAATTCAACTTCTCCTGGGATGTTGGTACAGTATTTTTACTCTTTCCTTTTGCGGGTGTGGGTGCAGATTATCAGTGGGAACAAGGCTGGTATGTTGGTGCAAGAGCCCTATTCTTCCCCGCCTTTCTCTTTATTGATGATTTCTTCTTCTTTCCTGTCTTTCCTACTCTTTCTGCTGGCTACCGCTGGAAGTGACAGATATAGGTTTAAATTCAATTTAGAGCCAAGTTAATCTTTTCTGGCTGAGTTTTGACAAAATTGAGAATTAAATCAGCTTAAAATCGCGTACCGAAATGTTTGAATGCATCTACCGGTACGTTTTTTTATTTTCCTATTAGTTGTAGATTGCTTCCGTGCAGCGAAAACTAGAGCTTAAGGGAATCTGTCTTTTCCCCTTTAACCTAAAAACGTTATCTAAAAAACTATGAGTTTTCAGGTGTAAGTACTTTAGATGACCTCGATCACCAATATTTTGTACAATCTAACCAAATTCACTTATAAACTTTCAGGTGCTATCAGAAATACAGTCCGCTAATGCTTTAATCGTTGGTGCAAGTCAAGGAATAGGATTGGGTTTTGTCCGCTCTTATCTCCAGCAGAACAATATTCAGCGTATCTTTGCCACCTATCGAGATGCTAATACCGCTAGCGAATTATTCGAGTTGCAAAAGTCACATGGCGATCGCCTAAAATGTCTTCAGGTAGATATTACTTCCGAAGCTCAAATTGCCGCTGCTACAGAGGAAATGCAAACGGAGGTCAAGCAACTGCATCTAGCTATCTACTGTGTGGGGGTACTCCATGACGCTAAAATTGCTCCAGAAAAGAGCCTTAGGCAGATTAACGCCGAAAATTTAATCTATTCATTCCAGGTCAATAGCGTTGGTGCGGTACTGCTTGCTAAGCACCTTATGCCTTTATTTAGGAAAACAGATGCGAGTATTTTTGCCTCTATCTCGGCTAAAGTCGGCAGCATCGGTGATAATCGTTTGGGTGGTTGGTATGGCTATCGCGCTTCTAAAGCAGCCTTGAATATGTTTCTCAAGACTACGGCGATCGAATATAGTCGTCGCTGTCCGAAAACTGTCGTGGTGGCGCTACATCCAGGAACTACGGATACGAGACTATCTCAACCCTTTCAAAAAAATGTGCCCGAGGGGAAACTTTTCCCCGTAGAGAAAACGGTTGGTTTACTGAGTCAGGTAATTAATGATTTAGAACAAAAAGATAGCGGCGAATTTTTCTCCTGGGATGGAACTCTTTTGCCCTGGTAGCGATGGGAACAGTCTCTCGCAAAGTCGCAAAGTCGCAAAGAATCGTCGCGAAGGACTTAAATTATGAGGCGTTGCACAATTACAGGATGATTTATAACAATCTTCGAATCATAGAGAAGTTTAAAAAGCTAATAGCTGATAGCTACGAACAGAAACATGTTGTACGTCATGCTTTAAATTAGCAACGCCAATTATGAGTCTGATTCACGATTTAATTCTGCTAATTCTGTTGTAGTTTGGTGCTGGGATAGCTTTGTCTGGAGGTCAATAATATCCTGTCGCACCGATTCGTGGGTATATTCGTCGTCAGGATGGGGTGGTTGTCCTGGTTGCTGAAAGTAGGGTCGTTCGTCGTACATCTGACCCCACTTGATATCTACCTGCCGCACGAGTTCGTAAAGCAGTTGGGGATTATCAATAATTGACTGGAGAATTTCTCCCAGGGCAACTAAAGGAGTTGCTTTATATTGGCTAACTCTAGGATCGCCTTTAACCCACTGATGTAGAATCGCCTGGAGGGCAGCGGCGGGATCGTTTAAGTTGCGATCAATAAAGGTATTAATTGCAGTAATCACCTGCACCAGCTTGGGGACAGTAGATTCACCCTTAAGAAAAGTACCTCCCTCACGACCAATCGCTTCAGCGAGAGAGTAGGGACGACTATCTAGGATGTCTTGTTGTAGCAGCAGGTCTTCGTCTAGATCCGATTTTTCTGAAGTCATGTTAGCTATACTCTCACAAAAATCAGCTCGTCATAAATCTACTGCTTACAATTTTTTTTAATGGAATAGACTATATCTTAGGGATTTTATGCTTTTGCTTCCATGACGTTAGTCAGGCGCTTAATTGACTCGGTAAGTCTCTCTTGAGCCACTAAGGTAAGGATGCATCTGGTGCTTCTTCTGCTAGTGCTTTTTTGACGAGCCATTTTTCGTTTCGCTTTCTCAAATGCCTGAACCAATATGTAGATACAGAAAGCAATAACTAAAAAGTTGATTACGGCAGCTAAAAACAGACCATACTGAATGCCTCCCGCTGATAGTTCGGATAGTTTATCCACTTCTGCCGCCTGCATCGCCGGATTTAAAATGGCGGGAGTAATAATATCCCCCACTAAAGAATCGATAATTTTGCTAAACGCTGCACCGATAACCACCGCCACCGCTAGGTCAACTACATTGCCGCGCATAATAAAGTCACGAAAACTAGATAAGAAGCCGCCAGCTGCCCGTGTTCCTTTTCTAACCATAATTCGGCATTGCACCTTGATTTAATATTTTTGCTTTGCTCCCAAATTACAAATGCCATACAAGATAAAATAAATTTAGATACAGTAAAGATTTTGTATCAAATGTATCAAAAACTTGTTGCTCTTAATTTAAGCTAAAGCCTCTAGCTGTTGCCAACAGAGATATAAAGCTCGAGGCACATGAAAACAGCCTTTCCATTTGCCACCCTTAAGATCGAGCAATAGTTCTCCCTGATAGTCGAGATAGCCAAACCATTCCCCATGTTCGGAATCGGCAAAATTGCTCCAGGTATAATTATGAACCTCGGTAAACCACTCCCAACACTCTTGCCGCCCTGTTAATTTCCAACCCATCAATAGAGCGACGAGGGTTTCTAGATGTACCCACCATAATTTCCGATCCCATTCCAACTGCTGGAGGGGATAGCCTTTGATGTCCATGAAGTAGTAAATGCCGCCATACTCTTTATCCCAGCCAAAATCTAAGGTATTAAGCACCACATCAACGGCGTGATTAATTAGATCTAAGTTGTCTCTACGACGAGCAATGTCCATTACAAACCACATGGCTTCGATGCTATGACCTGGGTTAATCAATCTGCCGTCAAAACAGTCTAAATACTGCCCGTCTGGGGTAACATGCTCGAAGATTAATCCCGTATCCACGTCGTAAAAATCTTGCATGATTTCGGTTACGGTTTGAGTGAGGATCTGGTCTAGTTCATTACCCTCTAATAGCCAGTCCATTTCTAGAGAGAGATTAGCCAAAATCATCGGTACTGCGAGACTCTTAAGCGATCGCGTACCGGGATAAGCTTTGTTATATTTACCTTTAGGATTACTCTGACGACGAAGTACATTGTTATATGCCTGTAAGGCGATCGACTTTGCCGACTCTTCTCCTGAAGCGATCGCATATTGACTAAAAGCCATAGCTGCAAAACAGTCTGAAAATATATTGTATGGCTGCACCAGAGGCTGACCGGTTTTATCCAGGGCAAAATACCAGTTACCCGACTCATCTCGACCACGACGCGCCAAAAACTCCGCTCCGTGACGGGCAATATCAAGCCATGCAGCTTGGGGTTCTAAGCGGTTGTACAGCATGGAATAAGTCCAGACCTGACGGTTTTGCAGCCAGATAAATTTATCGGTATCGTAAACATTGCCAGAGCGATCTAAACAGGTAAAATACCCTCCATGCTGGCGATCTAAAGAATGCTTCGACCAAAAAGGTAAGACATTGTCAAGCAGAGTCTGTTTATATAGTTGAGCCAGATGTTTTATTTGGGTCACGCGCTTTACTTAGATAAATTTTGAACTGTGCCAAAGTCAATTTAAGGTAGGACAAAAACAACAGTTATCGCTCTCGGCTATCACCTTAGCAGCTAGATTCTTGCATTATTTTTGGGAAAGTGCCAAATCTATAAATTGAGCTTTATTTCAGGTCTAGGATATGAAGTTGCTGGGTCGAGCTATTTACCCGTCAATTTGCCTATTTAGCAATGTCTTCAGCAGAATATGAGAAGAATATGAAAAGATAATGATATAATTGTGATACGGCAAGAAGGCAAATCAACATGGCAGCAACTTTTTTTCAACGCGGAATCATCCTCATCTTGAGTTTAACCCTGGGGAGTTGGTTGGCAGGATGTGGTGAAGTTGTCGAAACTGATGACACGGAAAAAGCTGCGGAGCACAAGAAAGTTTTAACCACTTTTACAATTTTGTCCGACATGGCGCAAAACGTTGCGGGAGATAAGCTTCAGGTAGAATCCGTTACTCGTTTGGGCGCCGAAATCCATGGTTATGAACCAACTCCCAGCGATTTAGTTAAAGCTCAAGATGCCGATTTAATTCTCTACAACGGCATGAATTTAGAACGATGGTTCGAGCAGTTTTTGGGTAGCGTTAAAGATGTTCCTTCCGTGTTGCTAACAGAGGGAATTGAGCCAATTCCCATTGCCGCAGGGCCCTATAGCGATAAACCCAATCCGCATGGCTGGATGTCCCCGCAAAACGGCTTAATTTATGTCGAAAATATTCGCCAGTCTTTTGTCGAGCTAGACCCGGCTAATGCTGCTGAATACAATGCTAATGCCGCAGCCTACAGTCAAAAAATTCAGGCGATCAACGAACGATTACGGACAGACCTGGAGCGGGTTCCTGAAAATCAACGCTATTTAGTTAGCTGCGAGGGGGCATTTTCTTATCTCGCCCGAGACTATGACCTCGAAGAAATTTACCTGTGGCCGATCAACGCCGAACAGCAGTATACACCCAAGCAAATCCAGAGAGTTATTGACGCGGTAAAAACCAACGATGTACCGACAATTTTCTGTGAAAGCACCGTAAGTAGCGATGGACAGAAGCAGGTGGCAGAAACTACGGGAGCAAAGTTTGGCGGCGATCTTTATGTAGACTCTCTTTCTACTGCATCGGGGCCTGTACCGACCTATTTAGATTTACTGGAATATGATGCCCGAACTATTGCTGACGGTTTATCTCAATGACGGCTCAAGCATTTTAAATCGATTCTCACGCACAAGCAACTAACTCTAACTGAAACAATCATGCCATCTACCACCCAAATCGATATTAGCGTTAATAACCTCAACGTCACCTACAACAATGCTCGGCTGGCTCTCTATAATGCTAGCTGCGTAGTTGAACCTGGCACTATTACCGGTTTAGTAGGGCCGAATGGTGGTGGCAAGTCTACCCTATTTAAATCAATTATGGGCTTTCTCAAACCCAGTCAGGGAAAGATTGAAGTTGGTGGGGTTTCGGTCAAAAAGGCGCAAAAGCGTCAGCTCATGGCTTATGTGCCCCAGTCGGATGAGGTTGATTGGAATTTTCCCGTCAGCGTTTTTGATGTGGTGATGATGGGCCGTTATGGTTATATGAATCTGCTGCGTATTCCTAGTGCCAAAGACCGTCGTTTAGTCATGGAAAGTTTAGAACGGGTGGGCATGAGCGAGTTTCGTAACCATCAAATTGGCGAGCTATCGGGAGGTCAGAAAAAACGGGCATTTTTAGCGCGGGCTTTAGCTCAAGAAGGCAAGGTAATTTTGCTCGATGAACCTTTTACTGGCGTAGACGTTAAGACCGAAAAGCGGATTATCGACTTACTGATGCAGCTCCGGGATGAAGGTCATACAATCCTTGTTTCTACCCACGATTTAGCTGCAATTTCTACCTTTTGCGATCGCACGATTTTGCTCAACCAGACTATTTTGGCTTCGGGCACTACAGCAGAAACCTTTACGGAAGAGAATCTCACCATGACCTTTGGCGGCTTGCCGGTCAGTAGTCTACGTCAGATGTTCCCCACGGCTAAAGTTGAGGCAGGGTATGAGTAGTCTAGGGGCAATCCCGGTTTGGAACTGGTTTGTCGAGCCCTTGCAATATGATTTTCTAGTGCGGGCGATCTGGGTCAGTGCTTTTGTCGGCTTGGTCTGCGCCGTACTGTCTTGCTACATCACCCTTAAAGGCTGGTCGCTAATGGGAGATGCGGTTTCCCATGCTGTCGTCCCAGGAGTAGTGGTCGCCTATGCCCTCAACATTCCCTTTTCTGTCGGTGCATTTATCTTCGGCTTTGGGGCAACCGTGGCGCTCGACCAGACAGAAGAGGGGCACGTTATCCGGCTCACTGGTCAACCGGAGTTAAGAGCGCAAACGGTGGCCGTTCCACGCGATCCGTCATCTGCCGCGTTTCCCGTTGC
>JBCBIN010000206.1:0-6853 GCA_038524555.1 Cyanobacteria bacterium J06623_7
CAAGGATGCTTTAATTGCTGCAGAAGCCGCCAGTAAATCTAAACATGATTTTTTGGGCAGTATGAGTCACGAACTCCGCACTCCTCTTACCTGTGTTATTGGTCTGTCTAGTACTCTATTGCAGTGGTCTTCTACCAAACAAAAAATGCGTCTGTCCCCGGAGAAGCAGCATGAATATCTCTATCTCATTCAGCAAAGCGGCAGGCATTTACTCTCCCTAATTAATAATATCCTCGAATTTTCCGATGTAGAATCGGGCAAGCATCTGCTCGAAATCAAGCAGGTATCTCTCTCGGCGACCGTCAGGCATTCGATCGCTCTACTCCAAGAAAGTGCTGAGGAAAAACAGATCGAGCTTCAGTTACAAATAAGAATCAAGCCAGAAAAAGATAGCTTTTTTGCCGACGAAATTAGACTCAAAGAGATTATCTTTCATATTGTCAACAACGCGATTAAGTTTACTCCGGCTGGGGGCCGGGTAATTCTGCGAGTATGGCGGGAGCAGCGACAGGTAATTTTCCAAATCGAAGATACGGGCATTGGTATTGCGCCAGCGGAAATTCCTCTGCTGTTTGAGAAGTTTAAGCAGATTGCCAACGTTCACCAACGCGTCCATGGCGGTACTGGCTTGGGGCTAGCTCTGGCTAAAAAATTAATCGAGCTTCATGGCGGCACAATTGAAGTCGAATCGGCTTTAAATGAAGGTTCGATCTTTACCGTCTATCTGCCCGAAAAAACCCCTCACAACTTACATCAGCTAAGAGAAATATCGATCCGCCCAGAAACTAAGGGCTCGCAAACTATTGTCTTGATTACGGAAGATGAGGCGAGCGCTACTTTTATCTGCCAGCTCTTAAACACCATCGATTATCAGGTAGTTTGGCTAACGGATTCGGCGATGGCGGTCAGTCAGATCGAATTGCTTCAGCCTCGCATTGCTATTATTGATCGCGACTGTTCGATTGTGGATGTGGAAAATATCGTCCACGCGATTGCTCATGCTGATTTGGATAACTACACCAAGGTATCTCTACTGTGCGATCGGTTCGAGCATGATGAATGGCAGAAATTTACCCGCTGCGGTGTGGATGAATATCTACTTAAATCAATGAACCCGACCCAAATTATCGACAAAATTAACGCTTTAAGTCAGAAAGCCGACAACTATAATCGTCTTCAAGATGTTTGAGCAACGAGGCTTTGCCTCAACTATAAGCTATAAGCCAATCAGACAAGGAATTAGACCCCGCCTGATTGTAGACATCTATTCTGCAGTTGCCGATTCTGCCTCTACTTCGGCAGGAGCGGTCGAGGTAGACTCGCTAGCATCATCCTGTTTGGCTAACTTGGCCTGTTTTTCCTGTTCTCTTTTCTCTCTTTGCTTGCGACTGGCTTCAAGTACGTCTTCAATCACCTTGAGCAGTTGCTCCATTTTCTCGAGGCTACCACGGTAGATATCGAGGTCTTTCTTCATCTTCTCACTGGAGATGCTAAGATTGGCCGCAATTTTATCGACTACCTCATTACATTTTTCCTGGTCTTGAGCCACTTCGCGATCGCATTCTTCTAAGAGAGTGTAGATACCAATCGCAAATAGACGGCTGTACTTAAAATTATCGTTGCTAGCGATCGCCTTGATTGGCTCGATAATATATCCTAAGTCATCACTAGCAGTAGGATTAGCAAACCAGGCAACCAAATCATCTACAGATTTATTCTCGGCTAGGGAAAGCAATGTGCCTGCTTGAGCCTTATAGTTTTGGGGGTCGCCATCAGTAGAAGTGCAAAGAGCATTAAAAATTTTTTCTTTATCTGCTTCTGGTTGATAACCCTGCATCAAACGCTCAAAAGAAGTAACGATTCCCAGATAGTAGATGGGGTCGGCTTTAAAGTCAGAGTTGACAGATAGTAGGTGCATCTCTACTAACAGTTCTTCAATCACTCGACGGTAGATAGAGTTGATTGGTCGAGGATACGCACTGTGGAACGCCCTTTTACTATCAGAAACAGTTTTCATAATCGCTTATTAATTTTTCTATCTAACAATATTATTCACTCCAAGAGCTGGGGAATTGCGCTATTTTGGGGGCAATTTAGTTTCACAAAACTCTTAGCATATCTTTATATTATGCAATGATTCTGCCCCACTCTGGCAAATTTAAGTTCTAGAGTCGGGTTATAAAGTGAGAAAATGAGCCTATAAGATTAAGCTATAAGTCTAAGAATTTAAGATTTTGAGATTAGAAATTTAAAATTTAAATTTTATTTATGCAGTACCAAAAGGGTATGACATCATCAACTACAGAACGAGAAACCACCCATCAGATTTTCTGCCCCCAGCTTCCCTTAGCTGTCTATCGTGAGGTGGCAGCCCATTTACGCCAGGTGGCAGGAGTCCATACTAGTTTAATTATGCGTTCTCTCAAACCCGACCCTCAAGAGCAGTTTGATTACTATCAGAGTCAAGTTGCCGCTCTTGCCATTACCTACGACGGTAATTTTGCCACCGCAGACAAGTCGAAAGTAGAGACCATTCTCGACTACTATGCTCAACGCTACGCTCCCTGGTCCGTGGTTGCTGAAAAATAAATCAGCATAAATTAAATTGCAGCTATTGATATTTGTGTTGTGACTAATAACTTTTTTAGCGCTTAGAGGACTCAGCTTAACTGCGGATAATATTTTCGGTTATTTCGGCTAATTCGCTCAATTCGACTTCTAGCTTGCTCGCCTGACGCTCATATTTAAGCTTTTTAGCGATCGCCGCCCGGGCTAAATCTTCTCTGTCTTGGCTGAGGGCTTGTTTGGCGACTTTGGCCCATGTTTGTGACTCGGCGATTGCCTTTTGATATTGAGGCTGCACCTGATTCCATACTGATTTAATATCTGCTAGGGCTTCGTCGGTAAGTATTTTCTGACGCCGGCTACCTTTTCCACCAATAGCGCGTTTAATAGGTTCGTATAGCTGAGAAATATCTAGAGTACTAATCGCCGGAAGATAGTTTCTGATTTGCTTACTATCGTTAATTCCTGTCTTGCACCAGCAGGCAAAATGTTCGCAATTATTCGACAGTAGATTATAGTCCTGTTCTCCCAGGCGACTTTTGGCTCTTTCTACCACCACGTCGGGAATATAGGCAAAGCCGGAAGTATATTCCGCCACATAAACTGGATTGCCACGGCTAAAGGTTGCCATAGAAGTCTGTTCGACAACTTCACTTGGCTTGCGATAATGAATTACAGTACCGTCACCACAGTCAATACCATAATGCTTATAAACTCCCGTTAGACCACCAAAATTGCGATAGACATAAATACAGTCTCCTTTAGCCATACTGATTTGTGATTTGCTGCAGTTAATTTACTCCCAGATATGATAATTTATCCGACTGGGGAGAGGAAACTAGCGATTGCCTCTGACAATCTACTATTTTTTTGATTTTGCCGATTTTGCAGTAGATTTCTTGGATTTTTTGGCTTTTAAACCTAGCTCTCGCTGTAACAATTTAATTGACTTCTCGCTGATGTAGCTGTCGGTGCTAATGACATCGGGAACCCGAATCAAATCTTCCCGCATGGCTACAATTTCGGCTTTAACACGTTCATAACTCGTATAGCCAGCAATAACTGTATGGGCGGCACGAATTACCGCTCTGAGTCGATCGCGATCGCTTAGGGAAGAAGTTAACACTAATAGTTCGTCTCCCCTCTGACTATTGACAATGCTCGACGCGACGCTTAAGGTTCCCTCACTTACACTGACGATGCCCAGACAAGCTTGAGATGGTAAAGCCTTGATGATTTCTAATTCCTTATTAAAATCATACATATCAATGGGAATTACCCGGAAGGAGTTAGGGGGCACCATAGCCAGCACTTCTTTGATAAAGTAACGATTGGTAATCAAGGTACCAAAGTTAATCTCGGCTAAAATTTGTGGTAGCTGTTCTAGTTCGATTAACTCGATGTCAATTGCCAGACTATCCTGTAATTCTTGCTGAATAATTTCTCCCGCGCCAATGTCTCTCTGGGGTACCGTCACCACGACGCGATCGCAGCAGCTAAGTCGCCAGTCAATTTCTTCTAAAAATAGCTCTTTAACCCGGTCGATGGTACAGCCTAATTCCAGAACTCGGTCAACGGCTTCTTTAATCTCCTTAATCGAGGCGGCAACGGGGGAATCTAGTTCATCGGCTATGTTTTCTCGCTCGTGCTGCTTAACGTAAATTCCCGAACCAGCGATCGATTCGACCAGACCACTTTCTTCAAGCTGTTGATAAACTTTACTAATAGTATTGCGATGGAGTCCCGTAATCATCGCCAACTGGCGGGTACTGGGCAAACGATGGGCGGGGGGATACTGTCCAGAAGCGATCGCAAACTGAATTTGAGCAAACAGTTGTTTAGAAGCGGGTACGTCGCTATCTGACTGGATTTGGAAGTTCAGCATAGAATTCAGCGCAGGTCAGGAGTTTTATGTGCGCTATTGTAGGGGTAAATTCCAATTTTTTCGATTTTTTGCGCGAAATAATTAAACATCTGGTGTCAAAATAACTATTTTCGCTCAGCAAAAATTATACCTATGTCATTAAATTCCAATATAAGAGCTGTTATTGCTGATGATTTACCGGCTTTAAAAGCAGTAATCGCCGCCAATGATTTATTTCCGCCTCAGATGCTAGACGAGATGATGTCAGATTATTTTGCCCATCCTGACAGCAATGACATCTGGTTTACCTGTGTTATTAACGAACCCGTGGCGATCGCCTACTGTGCCCCTGAAAAGATGACTGAGGGAACCTGGAATCTATATTTAATTGCCGTTCATCCGGATTATCAAAACCAAGGCTACGGTCAGGCAATGATGCACCATATCGAACAATTATTGGCAGAACGTCAAGAGCGCATATTATTGGTAGAAACTTCCGGACTAGATAGCTTTGAACAGACGCGATCTTTCTACCGCCGTTGTGGCTACGAGGAAGAAGCGAGAATTCGCGAGTTTTACCAAGCAGGGGAAGATAAAATTGTTTTCCGTAAATGTTTGAGCAGTCTGGCATAGAAAAGGTGTGTCCCTCATTTCCTCTGATATAAATCGGAGAGAATAGATAGAGCAACACACCCAATAAAGTTTCGTAAGATATAGCGCCGAAAACCCACAACTAAAAGGCTCAAGCGCCAATACGACTTAGGTCTCTGAGTCAGAAGTAGGAGTTTCCAAGAAGGTCGGCGAGAGAAATGCCACCACTGCACCTAAGGCAAAGCCAATAATATTACGAAATAGAGGTAGGAATTCAGGTGTCCGAATTACTACAGGACCCATTCCAAAGGCAATAAACAGAATTCCCCACAGGGGCGACATAATCAGACCCCACTGCCAGGCAATTACCTGGTCTTCTTGGCGCGGAATAACCGCCACACCTAAAATTACGCCGCCGACAATCGAACTGATTAAGGTTAAAATCCACTGCTCTTGAGGTAATCCAGGAACTGCTGTACAGCCATTCCGACGCAAACAACCCTTAACCGACTCTAAAGCTTCGACGATCGCATTATTTTCACCGTGCTCGCGAATGTAATACATGTTGCCAAAACGAGTTTGGAGCTCGATCCAAAAATTTCGAGGCAGCAATTCGTACACATCGTCACCAATGCTAAAAGCAAGTAGATTGCCACCGCGGCTATCGGCTACCAGCAAAATACTTTTGTCATCTAAACCCCAAAACTTCTTGACCGCACGACCAGGAGAGCGATCAAACTGGGTCAAAACCCTCATTTTCCAACCGGTTTCCGCTTCAAAGCTTTCGAGATTCTCGATTAGAGATTCTTCCTGTAACTCTGGCAACAAGTTAGCTAAATCGACTACTGGAGTAACTTCGCTCGGGAGTAATTCGGGATTGTTGACTGCCAGGGCGGGAGGTGTTAGCCACGAGCCGAGAATCAATAAACAAGCTCCCAACATCAGTAGAGATCGCCGTATTAACTTATTTGCCATGATGGTTTGATTTAAAAAATTATTGGTATACAAATTTGGCTTTATAAAAATGCTCTTATTTTTGTTACATTTATTTACCTTACCCTAAGATTATCAGTAATTAGCCGTGTCGAGCATAGAAAAGTCAGCTAAAAAAAGTTAAATAATTCTTTAGATTGAGGGGCGGATGAATCAATTTAGCGTTTTGCCGGGCGTATTTGCGGGTGCTGGATCTCAAAGGCGATCGCCTGAGCAATAGACGGACTCAATAGTGCCTACAGTCCAAAGGTTTAGAGTCCGATCGTAGCCACGGTCGGTTTAAGTTTGGTCGTCGTTTTTTAGCCGACTGTCTTTGTTTGCCGATGTTCGGTCGAGCTGATGGCGAGGCTTGAGAGACTTAAATGTATCGGCTGGTTGGGAACTACGCCAGACTTTCCAGGCAGCTTTTGCCCCCGCTACTAACCCCACGCTGCTTTGCTGTACTTGCTGTACTTGCTGTTTGGCCGTCACTAGACCCCGATCTACCTGTTGTACGACCCCCGTTGCGTTACTAATGCCCTGATTGAGGTCGTCGGTCAATTCACCGACCTCCTTGCCGGTCAAGCGAATTGCTTCGAGGGTGGGGGGGAATTCTCGGTTGAGAGTATCAAATAGTTTTTCGGCGCTGCGAGCCGCCCGACCTACCTCCTGTAGGGTGGGAATCGTGACTAATAAAACGGCAAACAGGCTGAAAGAGACTAGAAGTAAAGAAAGTCCTAGCCAAAACAGGGGGTCTATCATAAATTTGCAAGAGGAGGCATCCTTTAATTTTAAAGGCGATTGGTTCCACGAGCAGCTTAATCTTCCTCACGAGCTTCTGATTTAACCGCTCTAGTTGTG
>JBCBIN010000207.1:0-6823 GCA_038524555.1 Cyanobacteria bacterium J06623_7
ACAAAAAGAGCTTTTTTCGGTATTTTAACGACCTACTTCGTGGAAAAACAACCTCCGTAGCCATGCTACTCAGAACGTTTTTCTCCTTGTATCTCGCTAAAATACGCTTAAAAGCATTCTCCCTCCTAATTGATGACACACCCTAGTTAGCAACTGCGTGGCAGAGAAAATAGCGAGTGATTCCCCGACTCCATCCCGACACCATCGAAGAGGTACAGCAGCGAGCCGATATTGTCGATGTGATCTCCGAGCACATAGTCTTGAAAAAACGCGGTAAAGATTTTCTGGGCTTGTGTCCCTTTCATAACGAGAAAACCCCTAGCTTTAGCGTTAGCCGAGACAAGCAGCTTTATTACTGTTTTGGCTGTAACGAGGGCGGCAACACTTATAAATTCTTGATGGAGATTGGTAAGCAATCATTTGCCGAAGTAGTTCTCGATCTGGCCCGTCGCTATCAGGTGGAAATTAAAACCGTAGAGCCAGAACAAAGGCAGGAAATTCAGCGTCAGCTAACGATTAAAGAACAGCTTTACGAAATATTAGCGATCGCCTCGAGCTTTTTTCAACATGCCCTCTATCAGTCTCAGGGAGAAATTGCCCTTACTTATCTACGAACCACTCGTCGAGTCGAAGAAAATACCATCAGCCAGTTTCAACTGGGCTATGCGCCTCTGGGTTGGGAAACACTGTATCGCTATCTGGTAGAGCAAAAACGCTATCCCGTTAGTTTAGTCGAACAGGCAGGACTGATTAAACCCCGTAAGTCTGGTAGCGGTTACTATGATGTCTTTCGCGATCGCCTGATGATTCCGATTCTGGATCTTCAGGGGCGTATTATTGGCTTTGGCAGCCGTAGCCTTAAGGATGAAGACCAGCCCAAATATCTCAATTCTCCCGAAACCCCGCTATTTGATAAAAGCAAAACCCTGTTTGCCCTTGACAAAGCTCGTAGCGCCATTGGTAAAGCCGACTCGGCAGTCGTAGTTGAAGGCTATTTTGATGCGATCGCGCTCCACGAAGCGGGGATTGAAAACGTAGTTGCATCCCTCGGCACGGCGTTTACCCAAGACCAACTCAAACAGCTATTGCGCTTTACTGCCTCCAAGCAGGTAGTCCTCAATTTTGATGCCGATAATGCCGGAAAAAAAGCAACAGAAAGAGCGATTAGCGAAGTAGAAGACCTGGTTTATAGTGGTGTAGTGCAACTCCGGATCTTGAATCTTCCGGGAGGCAAAGATGCCGATGAGTTTATCAAAAGTCGCGACGATGGAGTCGTACTCTACTATCAAGCATTAGAAACGGCTCCCCTATGGCTCGACTGGTCGATTGCCGGTTTGTTAACCGACCGAGATTTGCGGGCAGCAGATGAATTTCAGCAGGTGGCAGCGGGTATTATTAAGCTCTTGAATAAACTCCAGGATGCCAATCAACGCAATCACTATCTAACCCATTGTGCCGAACTTTTAAGCCAAGGTGATTCTCGTCTGGTCTTACAAAACCTGGCAACCCTCAAATCTCAAATAAAGTCCCCTCGCACTTCCTATCGAGGAGCAAATAACCAGCAGCAACGTAAATCCCTCGCTCCGACCAAATTTGCGATCGCCAAAGACCCAGAAAGCGAACTGTTAGAACAGGCAGAAGCTTTACTACTGCGTATTTATATTCACTACCCCCGCTATCGAGAACAAATCATTGATCGGCTAGAAACTAAAGACTTGTTGTTTAGCGTTACTGCCCATCGCTTTTTATGGCAACAAATCATTACCGTTGAAGACACCATGCCGCCCCGTTCCTTGGCTAACGTCAATCCCTTACTAGGAGAACTTCATAACCTCAGTCCTAGCTTCCCCAAGAACATGATGGCGATAACCAAGCTCTTTCATCTCGACGAAAAAACCCAGGAGGATGTCTTCCGTGCCGAAGTCCGCATTGCCGAAGCGATCGCTTCTTTAGAACAGGTAAACTATCAAAAACGCCAAATCTACTGCTCCCAGCAATTACAAAACCTTAACCCCGCTACGGATATTCAGCTAATGCAGTATTACTATCAGGAAATTCAGGTCGCCGTTGAGAAAATTCGTCAGCTAGAGCAAATTCGTCTCAACTACGCTCAAGACCCGGTAATCTAATGCTATAGAATCGAACAACTTTTGAATGAGCTTTCCAACCTAAGTTGCGATCGCTATTATTTTCTGCTCTTAGACAAAACGAGAAAAACTGATAGTTTTCACAAGGTAATCACAAAAGATTCATTAACCCTTTTACCCTTAACCTTTCCCCTTTTCCCCGCCTTTAATAAGTTAATCAGTGCATGATACCAGTGATTTTAAAGCTCAGGCAACTCCAGGGAAACGACGATATTTAAGCAAATAGCCCAAAATAGCCAGCAAAGCGATCGCGGCAGCACCAATACCGAGGGGACTAGGTAGCCAAAAAACCGCCTGAATGTGATTTATCTTGCCGGGTTGTAGTTGCCAGACTACGCTGTTTGCCGCACCATGAGTGGGATGGAGATTATCTGTCCCAGCCAGGCTATGGACGATCCAGGGGGTAGTTAGCTCAAATTCTAGGTTAGCCAGAGAATCCGTATCAACGATAATTTTTTCCTGTTGGGTCAAAAGATTTAAAGCACGCAGATCGATCGCCAAGTCTAAATAATTACGTTCGACAAAAACTAAATTGCTCTGACGTATTGCTACCTGAGAATTAAGCTTCACCAGTTCCCGCTGTTCGGGGGTTAAGGTGGCATTGGGCACAACGTTACTTTGAAACAGCCGATTAAATTTTTCAGCTAATTCAGCACCATTACCAAAAGGAATCGTCAGCAACAGCTCTCCCTCGTTTAACTTATCAACCCTGCCATTTAACCGACGCGATCGCTTTTCAAGACTTTTAAGCCAAGCTTTAGTTTCGCTAGGTGCCAGGTTATTTAATTGATTGCTAACTTGGATATGCTGGGTAATTTCACCTCGATAGGGAGTGGCAAAATTAATGCCCACCCGCTCGTCCACGCAACCCGTGAGTAAGATAGTCAGGCAGCAGATAATCGGCAATAAAAATTTCATAGCATTACTTTTCCTCATAATCTATCTCCGATTAACAAGGTGCGCTAAGCTCTATCAACACACCTCACAATTACTCTGTTAACTGATTACTGTCTCGCGGCTACACCCAAACTAGAGAACAAAATATGGGGGACATAGGAACCACTACCAACCCATTCAGCGCGATCGCTTAGATCGACTAAATTAGTAAAAGCTTCAAAGATATTACCTGCTACCATCGTATCTTTGACCCTACCGACAATTTTACCCCCCTCGACTTTGTAGCCCAAATCGATATTGACGGAAAATTCGCCAGCCAATACATTAGATTGTCCCGCGCCCAACACCTGATCGACAATAATTCCTTCTGACATCCCGGCAATCAAATCATCAAGCGCCGTCTGACCGGGAGCAATACAAACGTTGGCTAAACTAGGGCTAGGACGAGAAATGCCACCTCTAAAACCATTGCCGCTAGACTCGATGCCGTGACGAGCTGCCCAGCGTCGATCCCAATAGAACTGCTGGACTACACCGCGTTCGATTAAGTATTTTTTGCGGGTCGGTACCCCCTCATCATCAAAATCACAGGCAGAGACACCAATAGTCGGATCTTCAAACACCGAAATCCGTTCGTCGGCAATTGTTTCCCCTAGCTTATCGGTAAGAGGCGAGGCTTTCTGCACCACCGACTGACCCGAAAAGATCGTACCAAACATGCGTCCCATGGTGCTGCTGACGGCGCTGGGGGTAAATAAGACAGGATAGGTGCCACTACTAATGCTGGCAGACTCTTCTGCCTTTTGATATTTTGCAATCAGCTTGCGTAAAATTGCCTGATAGTCTGGTTGACGATCGCGAGTTACTTCGTAAACATATGCTTGCAAAAAATCTTCTCCCCGCACCAAATTACCCGAGATAACCGCACTCAGACTTTGGCTGTGCTGCTCTGTATAGACATTAGTAGTGGTCGCTAATATTTCTTGTCCCGTACCGCTATGAAAGCTAACGTCCACTAGAATCTCGGGATTATACTGATGTACTTTATCGATTAGATCTTCACCCACACTCACTAAGGTTTCAGTATTGGGAGGCTGATATTCGTTTTTACTCTCGGTTGAATTCACGTCTTTGGTAAAGTCAAACTCCACTGGATCGCCAATTTCTGCCGTTGCGATCGCTCCATCGACCAAATCTTCCAAACGAGTCAAATCCGTCGAACTGGCAAATCCTAGCTTGCCATCGGCAATAACTCTTAGGGCCACACCTTCAGAAGCCTTAGTTTCTAAAGACTTTAGACGATTATTACCAAACTCAATCGGGGTATCCTGACTGGCAGCATAATAAACTTCTGCTTCTACACCTTTGTTTTTAGCAATATCGATTATCTGCTCTACTGCTCGACTCAATACTCTTGCTCCTTTTTTAATTAGCTATGGGCTTTAAGCTCTAAGCTTTTTTCATATTCAATCTTAAAGATAAATAATCAAAGAAGTAAAAAACAAATTTACCTTTTACCTCTTACCTAAAATCACTCCTCTTCCCAGTCAGCATTTTGCGCTTCGCTACCACCACCGACAGTAACTAAGTCGATCTGTTGACGATAGTAATCGACGCTTTTTACCTCTACCTCGACGCGATCGCCCAAGCGGTAGGCAGTACGATTTTTGCGACCCACCAGACAACTATTGCGAGAACGATATTCATACCAGTCGTCTTTGAGGGAACTGACGTGGACTAAACCTTCCACTAGCAAGTCTTCAATTTCGACAAAGAAACCATAAGACTGTACGCCGGTAATCAAACCTTCAAAAATTTTACCCGTGCGTTCTTTCATCTGTTCGGCTTTTTTCAAGCCCGCCAAATCTCTTTCGGCATCTTCTGCCTGTTTTTCGCGATCGTTAAGAAAGGGCAGCATGGTTTGAATATCTATCTCAATCTGTTCCTGGATGTTGGGGGGCAACACCTTCCAGTTAATCTGTCCGTGGCAGCTACTGCTGGTGAGATCTACCCCCTGTTTAGTACGACTGTGACGGCGATCGCGTCCATGCTCGAATACGGCTTTGAGAATCCGCTGAATAATCAAATCGATATATCTTTGCCCGGGAGAAATGCAGTGAGTGTAGCCCTCCTGGTAAGCTAGACCAAAGTGCTGACCTGGGGAAGTGAGATATTTGACCGGCTTAAAGGTGCTTTGTAGTAGATAGTTGAGCACCATAACTGCCGAAGATGTAGCAAACTGTTCGGTTAAGCGCTGATAGTCCTGAGAAGCAACGCTATCCTCAACATCTAGGTTAATATCTAAACCCAAATTACTCCCCAACTTAACTAAATCCTCCAGTTCCTCGACATCTGGTTCTGCTTGGGTACAGTAGATACCCGACAGGTCTAAAGCTTGAAGATGTTCCGCAACCGCTTTTCCCGCCAAGATAGTTAGTTCTGCCAGCATTGAATGTACGGGGAGAGACGCTACTCCTAGAATGGCTCCCACGCGACCCTCATCTTTAAACAGACTGTGGTTTTCGGGCATAATTACCTCCAGTCCCCCACGCTGTAGCCGCTGGGCTTTAACCAGAGGACTAATGGTAAAGAATAGGTCTTTGAGGGTGGGTAAAAGATGGGCTAGTTTTTTACCTGGCTTTTTCTCATCGCCAATCAGTGCCTGAGTATCTTTGTAATTAAGCTGGTGGTCTACCGAGATGACAGAAGGGACAATTTGATATTCACTGGTATTTCCTTGAGCATCAATCGTCAGTAAAACCGAGATAGTTAGACGGTTGCGTCCGGGAATTAGGGAGCACAGCTTACTAACTTTTTCGGGAAACAATGGTAGAACCTGCTTGTGCAGATTTACAGCCACACCTCTTTTGCGAGCAATGCGGTCTAAAGTTGTATCCTGCTCGATATAGTGGGCGACATCAGCAATATGTACCCCCAACTGCCATTCTCCCCCTTCTGTCTGTTCGAGAGTAAAGGCGTTTTCAATCCAAAAACTGTTGGCCAGATTAAACTCAGAATCAATCGAAAAAGTTAGCTTATCCCGGAAGTCTTGGCGTTTTTTGATTTCGGCGGCGGGAATTCTTGCTCCCGGTAATTTTGCCGTGGCTTTGACTGCCTTTTCGGGAAACTCTAGGGGTAAATCGTGCTTACAGGAAACGATATCGATATCTGCTGCTTCCTCCGCATCGCTACCTAACACTTTACTGACCTTGCCTAGGGGTGGATGCTGTCCCAAGGGATACCGCAAGACCGACACATGAACTAGATGTTCTAAAGCTGCCTGTAGATCCTCTTCTTTTTCTTGCAGGTCGAGTTCAAACAGCAGGCGATCGTCTAGCGGAACGGCTTTATATTTTTCCTCATTATTAATTACCGTTGCCAATAAAGAGGGATTAGAACGTTCGAGAATTAGCTTAACTTCCCCCTCTGGAGAACGACGGCGACTGCCATCTTTAATAATTTTTACAAAGACGCGATCGCCATTCCAGGCATTACTCAAGTGGCTTTCTCGCACGTAGATATCATCGGCGCTTTCTTCATCTTGAATGGCAAAACAAAAGCCCTTACTCGAACATCTTAATTTTGCCTCTACTACCTTTTCTTCGTATACTCGGCGATATTTACCTCTTTCTTTGGTTAAAACATTAATTTTTTCTAGAGCATCTAAAGTAATTTGCAGTTTATCAATGCTCTCTTTATCTTCACAACCTAATTTTTTTTCTAGATTCTTACCAGCAACCAGTTTATCGTCAACGAACTGGGCAAGTAGTGTGGCGATT
>JBCBIN010000208.1:0-6779 GCA_038524555.1 Cyanobacteria bacterium J06623_7
GGCATTTTAGTTCTCTGTTTATACTCTCCTCTACCTCTTTATTCTGTCCTAATCTTTGCTTCGATTGCTATAACTATAGAAACAAAATTATCTTCCTAGCCGTTGACGAATTCTGCCGGTTAATAAATCTAACTCCGGTAGTCTTAGCATCATAGCGATCGCGCCAAAGATAATTATGGCGATGCCGCTGGCAAGACTTAATTGCAAAATCAGCAGCAGCAAATTATTGTTGCCCATTGTGTTCTCCCAAGCCTGACTGATACCGTAACTGGCGAATCCGGCGATCGCCGTCGCTACTGCTAAACCAGCTAAATCCCGACTCCATCTTAAAAGTGGTAAACCATTTAAACGCCGATTGAGAATCCAGAGAAAGGTTAGCATCGAGATTATATTAACGCCAATGGTCGCCATCAAGAGCCCTGGAGCCCCAAAAGAATTGACCAGTAAATAATCTAATAAAGCATTGAGCAGGATATTGATAATGCTGATTTTAAACGGGGTTTTACCATCTCCCAAAGCATAAAAGACTCGAACTAAGACATCCCGCGCCATATAAAAAATCATGCCGAAGCCGTATACCAATAATAGAGAAGCTACAAGCTCAGAGGCAGCAGCATCGAATTCCCCCCGTTCAAAAGCTAGCTTAACAATCGGTAAGGATAAAGACATAAAAATAGCGGTCAAGGGTAGCAGACTAATAGCCCCCAAAAATAGTCCCTGACGGATTTTTACTTTTAGCTCTCTCCAGTTTTCTGGTGCCGCCAGACGGGAAAATACAGGCAAGAAAGGTACGAGAATAATATTGGAAATAATTCCTAGGGGAGTGAGCATGATAAAGTTAGCGCTGCTAATGGCAAATGCTGCCCCAGCGATCGCCGAAACAAACTGTAAATCGATCGCTAAATTAACCGTAGACATCCCCGAAGAAATTACGGCGGGGGTCATGACGCGAAAGACATCCATCACTCCCGGGATTCGCCAGTCAAAACGCCAGCGCAAACTTCCCATTCCCAAACGCCACTGGACGATTAGCTGTGCTAACCACTGCAATAAAGCTCCCCCTAGAGTTCCGGCGGCTAAAACAATTGCTCCCAAGCGAAAATATTGTGGGGTATTTAGCTGAGCGCCAAACTGCCAGAGAATACAGGCGACACCAAAGGTAAGAGTGACGCTAGATAGCAGCGGACTAATACTCGGCAACAGATAGCTATCGGCGGCGCTGAGGGTGCCAAAGCCAATGCCGATCAGTCCGGCAAGGAGAGTTATCGGAGCCATAATCTGGAGCTGCAACACCGCTAGCTGTTTGGTTTCTGGTGCTAGTTGTGAACCCGAGAGATTAATTAAATTACCCGCAAAGACAATAATAATTATCGTCACCAGTAATAAAACGACGCTCACAATAGTCGTGACTGTTTCCACAATCGGTGCTGCTTCAGAACGCTTTTTTTTGGCCAGCACGCTAACTAAGGCGCTATGAAAAGGCCCGTTGATTCCTCCCAGCATCACGAGAAAAAAACTGGGAATAATATAGGCGTAAGTATAAGCATTACTAACTGCGCCAATACCAAAAGCAGCGGCAATCACTAGCTGACGTACAAAACCAAAGAGCTTACTGGCAAGGGTGGCGATCGCCACTAATTTAGCGATGCTGCCAATCGAAGGAGATTTTTTGTTTGCAGTCACGGTTACAGATATATGAGAGAGAACCGGATACATTATACGGTTGTAAGATAAAGCTAACCGTAATTAATCTTTATGCCTATGAGTAAGCTGGAATCTTCTTATCTAAAACTGATAGACACGTTGTTGAGCAATCCTCAAGAGCAGGAGATTAATATCCTTAATGCCCATCGGGATCTAGTCGATCCTGATTTTATTAGTCGTCTCCTGTCTGTGGGTGAGAGGCTAAGACGATCGCGAGATATTGATGCAGCAGAACGTTTGATTAATTTAGCCCAGAAGTTACTCCAGCTAGAAAAGACAGGTACCACCAAGCATCGACGCCAAGATTATTTTGAATTTTTAATGAATTTGCTCCAGCAGGTTTCTAATCGCCGACCCCCGACAGAAATTCACGCTTTAATTCGGCAAAATCAAGATAAATTTGACCAAAATACAACCAAATTGCTCAAATACTGGGCTAACGAGACTATTATGGCGGTGGAGCCCAATCAAGGCAAAGCGATCGCCAATGACCTAATTAATTTTGGTAATTTAGTTAGTGCCTATCCCGCAGGAGACAAGTCTAATAACATCGAACTGGCAATCGTAGCTTATCAGGCAGCCTTAAAGATTTATCTCCCCACCAACTATGCTAAAGACTGGGCGATGATTCAGTCCAATCTGGGTAATGCCTATCGCGATCGCGTCCAGGGAAACCGCCGAGATAATGTCGAACAGGCGATCGCTACCTATCAACTAGCATTAGAAGTAATTACCCAAGAGAAATATCCTTATATTTGGGGAAACACCCAACGTAATCTGGGCATTGCCTATTCCTATCGCCAACTAGGAGAACGTAGTCAGAACATTGAACAGGCAATCAAATGCTATCAGCGCGCACTTACCGTACATACCCATGTCGCCTATCCCCAAGATTGGGCTGCTTCCCATAATAATTTGGGGGATATTTATCCCAACCGTCTTGAGGGCGATAAATCTGAAAATATTGAAGTTGCGATCGACCATCTCGAACGAGCTTTAACCGTTTATACTCTGTCAGACCATCCCCATCGCTGGGCAATGTTGCAAAATAATTTGGGCAATGCCTTTCAGTCTCGTCTGAATGGTGACAGAAGCAGCAATCTCGAACGAGCGATCTCCCACTACGAAAATGCTCTATCAATCCACACTTTAGAGCAATTTCCCTACAACTGGGCCATGCTTAATAACAATATGGGGGGAGCTTACCGTCACCGTCTTAAAGGAGAGAAGGAAGAAAATCGCGCTAAGGCGATTGCTTTTTTAAATAAAGCTTTAGTAGTTTATACTCGCGATCGTTTTCCCCGCCAGTGGTCGGAAATTCAGCGTAATATTCAAAATATTGTCCCCCGTAACGAGAAATAGCCCAATACTACCTCGGTATTTGGAGAAGCGTTAAATTCCCTAACTATCGCTACTTTTATTTATCTCTATAGCTCTTCGATTTCCATTTGCTTTTTCATTTTTAGCGGCATTTTTAGCGGCTTGGGTTCGGCTTGAGGTAGTTCGACTAATTCTTTTTCTTTCTCTTTCACTTCCTTCGGCAACAAGACGGGTAGAGGTTCCTGTTCGTCCTGCCAGTAGCTAGCCACGGGAAGAGTATGCTCTAGATCTTCCAGTAGGCGAGGAATAATCATCACTGCATGGAGTTCGCCAATACGCTCTGCTTCTTGCATTCCCGCTTCGATCGCCATAGCCACGTTAGCCACGGAACCTCTTATTATCGCCGTACATAGACCATCGCCAATTTTTTCGTAGGAAGCAAGCTGGACATCGGCGGATTTGAGCATGGCATCTGCCCCCCCCACCATAGCGGGAAAGCCTCTAGTTTCTAATAGACCGATCGAACGATTACTCAAACGACTATAGCCTCGTCTTTTTTGGGTTAGCTCAATCAGGTGGCTCCCAATGGGAAATACAGCCTCTAAATTGGGCATGGGACGCGCAATTACAAGCTTAGATACGAGTTGACCGAACTTTTCAGCAGTTTTGGCTCCTTCTTCCACCGCCAAGCGCACATCGGCAATATTACCCCGAACCACTGCGGTACAGTATCCGTCACCGATTTTCTCGTAACCGACCATGGTTACTTCCGATGACTTGAGCATCATATCTGCCGTGCCCACGATCGCCGGAAAGCTTTTGGTAGAGACTAAACCCAGAGCGCTATCTTGGAAGGGGTGTTCGCCCGTGTTGTAGCTAGAAGCGGCTGGTCTACCTCTATAGCCTGGCTGTTTGCGAACGTTGCTTAATGGAGTCCTTCTGGGTTCTAGATTAGGCATTAAGTGTCTTTTTCCTCTGCGATGGTGCCGCTGGGAGCCAGCATATATTTTCCTATATCTAATATAGTCAGGAAAATGAATTAAAGGGTCAGTTATAGTTTAGCCGATCGCCCTAACTGCCCACTAAAATACTGAGTTTAAATCTGCAATGCTTAATATTAGCCTTGCTTATGCTTGATAATAGCCTGAATTAGACCTTCTAATGTATATTCCGCTGCCTCTAGGTCTACCCTACCTAAGAGTTGGCGACAGGTTTTAGAGGTTTGGGGCCCAATGGAAGCCAAGCAAACTCCCCGCAGCAGGTCATCTGCCACCGGAAAATCCGCCAATTTTTGCTCTAGTAGGTGTTGGAAGTTGGTTACGGTTTTGGAACTGGCAAAGGTAATAATATCGATCTGGTGCCCCACTAAAGCTTGCCAAGCGACTTCATCGATCTGAGGGGGACAAATGGATTGATAAGCTGCTACTTCTACTACTATCGCCCCCTGGCTGGTTAATTCGCGAACCAAAACTGCTCTCCCTCCCGTTTCGACCCGGGGAAATAATAGCTTTTGTCCGGTTAAAGCGGTAGGAAAGTGTTCTACCATCGAGTCGGCAACATAATTAGGGGGAATAAAGTCTGGATTTAGCCCTCTAGCTTCTAGTGCTGCTGAGGTTTTGCGTCCCACTACCGCAATTTTAGTTTGACCCAAGGCTCGCAGATCGAAACCCAGTTGATAAAGGCGATCGCAAAAGTAATTCACCCCATTAGCCGAAGTTAAAATTAACCATTGAAACTGAGCTAAATTAGCGATCGCCCGGTCTAAATCCTGCCAATCTGAGGGTGGCGTAATACTCAGAGCCGGCATTTCTAATATTTTTGCCCCCTGCTGTTTTAATAAGGCAGAAAATTTGCTCGACTGTTCGGCTGCACGAGTTACGAGGACAGTTTGGTTTCCCAGAGGCAAGGACTGGGACTGGGGATTTTGGTTACTGAGCTGCACGACCTGACCAATAATAATAACGGCGGGAGAGAGAGAGATGCCTCTCGTTTGTTCTACTATATCGGCTAATGTTCCCCAAAAAACTTGCTGTTGAACCCGACCACAGTGACGAATAATAGCGACCGGTTCATCTGGCGATCGCCGATTGGTAATTAGATGCTGCACAATCGTGCTTACAGACCTGCCTCCCATTAAGATAACCAGAGTGTCAATTTTGGCTAGAGCTTGCCAGTCAAAATGCTGGGGTTGATGTCCACTCAACACTACATAGCCATGGCTGAGATATTTATCCGTCAGCGGGATTCCAGCTAACAAAGGGGCTGCTAGAGTTGAAGAGATGCCCGGAACTAGCTCAAAATCGTAGTTTTCCTGCTGTAGCGCCGTAATTTCTACCGTTGCTCGACCAAACACCAGGGGGTCGCCACTTTTTAATCTAACAACCTGTTTGCCTTGGCGACAGTATTCTAGCAACAGGCGATTGATTTCTTCTTGGGGCGTACTGGCTCGACCACCTCGCTTGCCAACACAAACTTGGATACAGTTAAGGGGAGCTAACCGAACCAGATTTTCATCTACCAAAGCATCATAGATTAATACTTCGGCGGTAGTTACTAACTTTCTACCCCAGACCGTAAGGTAGCGCTCGTCTCCAATACCCGCCCCCACGAGATATACTTTGCCCTTCATTTATTCTTTCCCAGCCAATAGCTAACAGCTTATCGCCCAGTGTTATTTGACTCAAGTCCTCAGAAGTTAGGCGTAAAATCGCTGCTATTGGTAATCTAAGACATAAAGTAAAGCAAGTTTAACCATCCCTAAAGTGAATTTCTATCTTGGCTGCGCGGTTTGGTCTTACAAGGAATGGGTCGGTAATTTATATCCCCTTAAAAGCCAGCCGCAGGATTTTTTAAGCTTATACAGTCGGCGTTTTACCACGGTAGAGGGCAACACTACCTTTTATGCCGTGCCAACGGTGGCGACGATTGATAAGTGGGTCGCCCAAACGCCACCAGAGTTTAAATTCTGTCCGAAGCTACATCGACAGATTACCCATCAAGGATTGTTAATGCCACAAATTGGGGCGGGAATAAGCTTTCTAGAGCGCATGTCGGGTTTGCAAGAGCGTCTAGGCCGAATTTTTATTCAATTACCCCCCAGCTATAGTCCTGCTTATCTTGCCGATCTAACTGATTTTCTCTACGCCTGTAGTCAGCTTAATTTACCCCTAGCGCTAGAAGTCCGTCACCTAGACTGGTTTGAGTCCGAAACGGCAACTACCCTAAATTCCCTCCTCGCAGAGCTAAATATTGCCCGAGTTCTACTCGATACCCGACCGATTTACAATTGTCCCGATGATCCGCAGCTAGGTTCGACCCGCAAGAAGCCCCAAGTTCCGCTACAGAAAATCGCGATCGCCAATACAATTTTTGTCCGCTTTATCAGCCATCCCGTTGGAACATACAATCAAGCCTACCTTGAACAATGGGCTATCGACCTAGAGCAGTGGCTCAAAGATGGCAAAACGGTCTACTTTTTTGTTCATTGTCCTCAGGAACTGCGATCGCCCGATACTACCAAGCTCTTTTATTCATTACTGCGTGCCCGGAAGCTCGATTTACCAAAAGCAACCTTACCCTGGAAAAACCTACCTCCAACTCCCACTCAACTGAGTCTTTTCTAAAACTCGTAGTTATTTCAAGATTTTTCTAGATTTAATTGCTGCTTAGCAGCGATCGCCCTTCAATAACTTTTGTAAAGATAATTTAGCTGACTGAAATATTAATTTTTTATTAAGTTTATAATCATTACTAGT
>JBCBIN010000209.1:0-6776 GCA_038524555.1 Cyanobacteria bacterium J06623_7
CAATAAATAAAATACCTAAGTAACATTTATCATAAAAATATAATTACAAATGAAAATATTTTTTGGGCGTTTATTTTTGCTAAAAAATGTATGATTATAATCAAACTTTTTTGTGAGTTTAAAAGACAGGTTAAATTAATACCTAAAAATCATTTCCTTGTTCAGAAAAATAATACTTATTATTCCAAAGTGCCTATAACTACATTTGTCTAACAAAAAGTGATCGCAATCTCAGCGGAATACCATGCCAGATTTTTTCACTTTATATGTTGATTAACATTGGTACTAAATTCTATTGCATACAACACTCTAGTTAACTATTAGCCAAAAGGCGATCGCTGATTTTCCCATTAATCGCCGAAAAACTAACTACTCTAGGGGATGCGAGATAGTTTTTGCCCGTGGGATCGCCGGTGCGTCCGGTAAAGTTACGGTTGGTGGCATAAATTCCCGTTTCTTGTTTGCCTAAAACTCCCCTGCCAGAATTAATACAGGCACCACAGCCGGACTTGAGTATCTGCACTCCTGCTTGGGTAAAAATATCAAAATAACCTAGTTGTTCTGCCTGTTGGCGTACCTGTTGCGAAGCGGGAACTACATACATCTGCACGTTGGGATGTACCCGATGGTCTTTTAATACCGCTGCTGCTTGAGCTAAATCGGTTAACTTACCTCCTGTACAGGAACCAATAAAGGCAAGAGTTATCGGTGTATCTGGTAGTTGGCTGAGATTGACTACGTTGTCTGGTTTGGGGGGACAGGCTATTTGGGCTTCGAGTTGGCTAAGATCGAACTGATAGACAGCTTCGTATACGGCATCTTCATCTCCTACTAGCGAACTGTAGCTAGATATATTCTTACTCTGGAGATACTCGGATGTAACGTGATCGGGCGCAATTAAACCACACATAGCACCGCATTCCACTGCCATATTGCTTAAGGTCATGCGTTCATCTATCGATAGCTGGGGGATAACATCGCCGCGAAATTCAAGCACTTTGCCGATCGCTCCCTGACAGCCAATTTTGCCCAGAATAAACAGCATAATGTCCTTCGCGCTAACCCCTTCTGGCAACGTCCCATCTAGCTCAAACACAATCGTACTGGGAACCCGCAGCCACATTTCTCCCGTTGCTAAGATATTTGCCATATCCGTCGTCCCTACTCCCGTCGCCAAGCTGCCAAAAGCACCGTAGGTACAGCTATGGGAGTCTGTACCCGCAATAATCATGCCGGGCTTAATTAAACCCTGTTCGGGAAGTAAGACATGGCAGATACCCGCTGCTTCGCCGGGAGCAACTAAATCGAATAGCCGACATCCATACTGCTGGGCAAAATCGACCATCCCTTGATAGAGTTTGGTGGCTTGTGGATCGACTCTAATATCATTTACCTGGATAAAATGGTCGGCAACAAGAACGACTTTATTGGCATCCCAAACTTGTCTATCGGTACCAAAATTAGCCCGAAACTGCTCGAATACGGGAGCAGCGATCGCATCATGGGACATGGCTAAATCAACCTTAGCAAAGACAACTTCCCCTGGCTGTACATATTTATTACCAGAAGCTTGAGCCAGCATTTTTTCTGCCATCGTCATAAGACGAGGTGGGGTATTGCTAGGAGGAACGGTAATGTTGTTTTGTAGTCGCTGTTGATTGAATGCCGTGAGTCCCCCCGCCGCCGTAATCACTTCAACTACCGGGTTATTCCTCTCCGCGCCGCTGATTTCTAAATTTAGACCGATATTAATACTGTTGCGATAGAAAATTTCGGCAAAAGATTGAGCGCGAACTAGCTTTATCCCCGCAGCTTTAATGGCAATGGGGGCATATTCTCGACTCGAACCACAGCCAAAGTTTGCTCCAGCAGCGATCGCCTCATATTCTAAGAGAGTATCGATGCCGATTAGGTGTTCTAGTACGTAGTGCTTCTGGTGTTCGGGATCGGGATTGGTGCTGCGGTGGGCGGGAATAATATCGTCGGTATTGATATCGTCACCCAATTTTAGTGTCTTCATTTATTTACCCTCGGTGTTAGATTGCTAGTGGTTCAACAACGGTTGATATAGATTCGGTGCTAAGGTTGCCCTACCCTGGGAGTCCCAGGCTATAGATAGCGGATCGATAATCTGGAATAAGGAACTTCTGGCTAAATCTTTTTCCTCTTCTTGCCACATAATGCTGGTGTTGTGACTATCGTTTACCGCCATATCCCCCAGCTCAAACTCTTGTTGAATCAAGGGAGCATTAAGACTAAAAATTTCCTTAGGGTGAGGTAAAGTAGCATCTGCGTTTAACCTTCTAACTTCGTAGTAAAAAACCCCTGGCTGCCAAATTTGCCGCAGGGTGGCTTCATCAACAATCCTAATCGGCACATCTGCCCCTGTACCGGCTTTTTCAAAATAGATTCCCTCATCGATCGCGATTGCCATATGGTCTAAATACTCGTATCCCGTAGCACTTCGATGCATTACTAAAATAATATCTCCTGGATCGACGAGAGATGATGGGATTTGAGTTTCGGGTTCGGTAACGGTCAGCAAATTACGCGAATTATGCCGTAAGTGTTCTAGCATCAAAGAACCCTGTCCCATAAAAATTACGGGTTGCGATCGCTCACTAGTAATTCCCCGCAGAACTTCATAAACTAATCCCCAACAGTTTAGATACAGCTGCCTATTTTTGACCGTTTCAGGAATAAAGCGATGATGGTTTATAGCTTGAACTAAAGGCGGTAGAAAATCATTGAGACGATAGGATGATTGAGAGTCATAAGCGAGGCTTGATTTAGTGCGATTTCCACCATAAACAGCTTGCAATCGGTCAAACTGTGATCGCGATAACTGTCCAAATTGAAAAGTAAGACGACTTTGCCACACTTCCAGCGGACTGCTGCGATCGACAATCATTTGACACTGATGGGAAATATCCTCAACCGAACTAAGCCGATGAGTACAGTTAGTCACCTTATCTTCTTTCAGCTTGACAAATTCAGCGATCGCTATTTTCGGTATCAGAACCCAGGCGATCGCCGCCAGCACATGGCTGTAGGTTAGGCAAAAAATCGCTCTGAGGGTAAAGCAGTTTAATTTCATAATTTGCCCACGTCTGTAGAATTGTCAATTATCTATCTAATACTGAAATTTATGTTTCACGGCTAAAACATAGAGAAAGTAATGATTGGCAACGGCGTTTTTAGGAACATATGGTTAGAGATGAGGCAGATTTTCAACACTATCTCGACTACATTTCCTTCTAATATACGCCTGATGTGAATTGGTTTCGTTCGAGTTTGCTAGTTTTTAGCTCTCAGCTCTCAACTCTCAGAAAAACTTTAAAATTTGAGTTTCTTAGATAGACAAGCCAGAAAATTTCATCTTTGGATAACGTATTTAAAGGGTTTCAAGGTTTTTAAATTCACATTAGACGTAATATATAAAAAACGATTGAGAGTAAAAAACCATGAAAGAGCCGCCAAAAGACTACACTATCGATGTAGACGCAGGAACGCTACTGCTAATTGTATCCGCCTTAATTTTAGTCCCCTTACTGCTGACGGGCTTTATTTCTCAATAACCACTACATTCAGGAAGTTCTCATGGAGTCGCGACGTTCAATTCTTAAGTGGCTGGCTGGTCTGACTACGGGGGTTTTGCTTGCCGAACGGACACATGCCCAAGATAATAAGGCTCAAGGCTCAGATAGATTGACCTCGGGTCGCGATCGCCTGGGAAAATTGCTCCCCCAAAGAATCTTGGGTCGGACGCAAGAAGCTGTAACCATGCTGGGTGTCGGCGGTTGGCATTTGGGAGCCATGAGTGAGCGGGATGCTCAAGTAACCATTGAAATTGCCCTACAGTCTGGAGTCCGTTTTTTTGACACCGCTGAATCCTATCAGTCAGGCGGTAGCGAAACGAGAATGGGCAAATTGCTTATTCCCCAGTATCGAGACATTATTTACCTGATGACTAAAAGTACGGCCAAAAATGCTGATGAAGCCCGCAATCATCTTGAAGGTTCTTTACGACGCTTAAATACAGATTATCTCGATTTATGGCAGGTACATTCCCTTACCAATCCGCAAGATACCGAGCGCCGCACTACTGAGGGTGTGTTGGAAGTGATGGCAGAAGCCAAGGCTTCGGGAAAAGTGCGACACGTTGGTTTTACTGGGCACTATCAACCCGCAGCATTATTAAAAGCCCTGGAGTCCGATATCTTTGATGCTTGTCAAATGCCCGTTAACCTGGCTGACCCCAGCTATTCCAGCTTTATTGAAGGAGTAATGCCTAAACTAATCGAACGAAACATCGGCATTATAGCCATGAAATCTCTTGCTAATGGCGGATTTTTTGGCGGTTCTGCCCACGGTAAACATGGAGACGGAGCCAAAATTGTCCCCAACCGAGTTAGCATTGCCGAAGCCATAAATTTCACCTGGTCTTTACCGATAAGCGTGCTAGTTACGGGAGCCGATAATCCCGCACAAATGCAGGAAAAAATTGACCTTGCTAGTTCCTTTATGACCGTGGATGAATTGCAGCGTCAGGCACTAATAGATCGCGTCGCCGACCTTGCCGGAAAAGAAGTTGAATTCTATAAAGCTTAAACTGTTGTTTTTATCCTTAATAATTACTGTTCATAGCAAAACAGGAGCCCGCAACTAAGCCAGACTCCTGCTTTGAAGTATTGTGTAAATGAGATTTGCTGTCAGACTATCTCCCAAGTACTGACTACTTACCCATCCCTAACTGTTGGGCTTTCTGGTAAACTTTGCCCTCAGTCAATAGAGAAGGTGCAATAACCACGTCAACTTGCTGCATCTCCTTCAGGTCTTTGGCTCCTAAAGTTCCCATACTAGTTTGAATTGCACCATGGAGGTTATGAGTCCCATCATCTAATTTAGCAGGGCCCACTAGAATTTCTTTAATTGAGCCTGTGGTTCCTACTTTGATGCGAGTTCCCCGTGGTAAAACGGGACTGGGAGTTGCCATACCCCAATGGAAATCACCTCCGGGAGCTTCTGCCGCCCTAGCAATGGGAGAGCCAATCATCACGGCATCCGCACCACAGGCAAGACACTTACAGATATCCCCTCCCGTAACGATCCCGCCATCAGAAATCACGGGGACATAGCGACCCGTTTCCGCGTGGTAATCATCTCTAGCAGCCGCACAGTCTGCCGTCGCCGTTGCTTGAGGAACACCAACCCCAAGTACACCACGGGAAGTACATGCTGCCCCTGGACCAATCCCGACTAATACCCCGGCGGCTCCTGCTTTCATCAGCTTGAGAGCGACCTCGTAGGTAACACAGTTACCCAACACGACGGGCATAGGCATTTCCCGGCAGAAAGTAGCCAAATCCAAAGGCGCGATCGCTTCAGGAGAAAGATGATCTGTCGATACTACCGTTGCTTGAACAAATACTAAATCAGCTCCAGCTTCGGCGACAATCTTGCCGTATTTAGATGCTCCAGCGGGAGTGAGGCTAACCGCAGCGATCGCATCGTGACTTTTAATTTCTTTAATTCTTTTAGTAATTAACTCGGGCTTAATTGGCTCGGCATATAGCTCCTGCATCAAACCAACAAATCCATCAACACCTACCGACTCAATTTTATGGAGAATCGGTTGGGGATCTTCATATCGAGTTTGTATTCCTTCTAAATTTAGGACTCCAATCGAGCCTAACTGTGATAGCAAAACCGCCATTTTGACATCAACCACGCCGTCCATCGCACTAGCTAAGATCGGTATTTCGCGGGTGATTCCGCCAATTTCCCAGGTCGTATCCGCCAAACTAGGGTCTAGGGTACGCACTCCAGGGGATAATGCAATTTCATCAAATCCGTAGGCTCTACGAGCCTGTTTTCCGCGACCAATTGATATTTCCACGCTCTTGATTCGTTCCCAAAGCTTATTAACTTAGGCTATCAAATTTTATCCATCTTTGAACAGAAATACCTATTAACTGGTGTTACGGATGCGAAGCTAATCCTTTAGGGTACTGATTAATCTGCTCGGGCTGCTTAAAGGGAAAGGGTTAAAGGTTCAAGGATTGGTTGATTTATTTTTGTTTCCTCGACGACGATAAAGCTAGCTATTAATTACCAGCAGGACACCCATACCAATCATCATACTACCGGCGATAAGGTTGATGCGGCGGTCGACCTCAAAACTATCGACGAAGCTTTTTAGGCTGACGGCAAGATAGGCATAAGCTAGTTTTACACCCCCGACAGCAATAGTAGCGATCGCCATCACCGTAGCTACATCTAAAATCGATACAGTTTTTAAATCTAAAAAAACGGGAAAAAAGCTCATGTAAAATAAAATTGCCTTAGAGTCTGCCAGAGTCAGGGATAGTCCACTCAAAAAACTTATCAGGTAAGACGATTTCTGTGTTTCTTGCAGTGGCAAAAACCTTATTCTAGTGCACCATAGCTTTACTCCCAGCCAAATTAAGTAGACTGCCCCAAAATAACGAATCAGAGCGAATATCAGCTCGAACCTAGCAGCAATTGTCGATAAACTATAGATAGCAAACAAAATAAACAAGAAATCGCCGCCTAAAATACCCAAGGCTGTCGCTGCACCATGCTTGAACCCAGATGTTACCGATTTCGCCACGACTAACATGACGCTAGCGCTAGGAATCGCCGCTAGAGTGGTCATCGCTAAGAATAAAGCCGCAATTCGATCGCTTGTCATATGCTCAACATCAGACAAATCACTCTTATTACACTGTTTGTTCTCAACTCGACTTTATCCA
>JBCBIN010000210.1:0-6766 GCA_038524555.1 Cyanobacteria bacterium J06623_7
AATGACCAACTCCCTCTGGATTACCGGTATATCCCGTACAGGCAAGACGACTCGCTTAGTCGCTGAGTTTTCGCGCTGGGTACGACGAGAATTGCTCAAACCAAAAGTTAAAGCCGCTCCCGATTTAACTGCGGCTATTTTAGTCTTTGCCGCTAATAATCAAAATCGTCGTCAGTTGAGCGATCGCCTAGTTTTAGCAGTAGAAGGTACTTACCCGGTAGTCTGTAAAACCCCCGTGGGCTTTATTACCGATGAGGTGATACTGTTCTTTCCGCTGATTTTTGAAGAATTAAACCTTAAGGCACAGTTTCCCCTCCGGTTAAGACCAGAAACCGAACAGGAATTAGCAACTCAACTCTGGCGTCAGGCAGCAGACTGGTCCGAACTATGTGAATACGAACCGGAATACCGTCTGGTGAGGCAAACTTTAGATTTAATGCAGCTAGCGGGAGCGAGTGGGGTGCCCACTGAAGATATATCTTCTATGTTGCGAGGGGGGATGTCTGGAGGCGATTTAGCAAGCGATCGCCGTCAACTAGAGCAGAGAATGGGAGAATTACTCCTGATCTGGCGTAGCTGGTGCTTGGAGCGAGGTTTACTCACTTATGGACTTATTTACGAGCTTTACTGGCGTTATTTACTGCCCAATCCCAGATATCAATCGCATTTAAGCAGTCGTTATCAAGCAGTGTTTGCTGATGATGTCGATGACTATCCTGCGATCACCCGCGATCTGCTAGAGATTATGCTTTACCGGGGCAGTATCGGTATTTTTTCTTATAACCCCCAGGGCAAGATTCGTTTAGGTCTAAATGCCGATCCCGAATATATGTTAGGACTGGCATCTCGTTGCTCGGTAGAACAGCTAACGTCAACCGAACCGAACCTCGGGCGAGAATTTGCCGACACGGCGGTAGATTTAGTCAGCGAAACCGCTTACTTAGTAACGGCACCAGCGACGATTCAATCTTTACAAACTATCTCTCGAGCCGAATTATTAAGGCAAACCGCAGAGATCATTATCGAAGCAGTCCAACAGGGTCTAAAACCATCTGAAATCGCTATTATTGCCCCAGGTTTAGACGAAATTGCGCGCTATAGCTTAATTGAAATTTTAGCGGCGAAAAATATTGCTGTAGTTCCCCTTAATGAGCAGCGTCCAATTATTAGTTCTCCTCTAGTTAGAAGTCTTTTGACCTTACTCTGTCTAGTCTATAGCGGTCTGGGTCGTCTGGTGGAAAGTGATGCTGTAGCCGAAATGCTTACGGTGTTTGGTCAGACTCAAATTGACCCCGTGAGAGCGGGCTTAATTGCCGACTACTGTTATCAGGGAAATCGCCAAAATCCAACTTTGTTACCTGTAACCACCTTTCCTCGTTGGGATCGCCTGGGACATCAAGCTACTGCTGCCTATCAGGCGATCGCCGACTGGATTAAAGCCTATCAAGGTAAACAACAGCAAAGCTTCTTAACACCCACTATTTTACTGTCGGAAGCGATCTCTCACTTTTTAGATAGCACCACCCTTAGCAGCGATCGCCTGGCAATATTACGGGAACTAATGGAAACCGCCCAGCATTTTTGGGAAGTAGACCGGCGGCTGAGACAAAATGAGCCGAGTTTTCAGACCCAAACCGCGACCATTGCTCAGTTTATCCAGCTTTTGCGCCGGGGCACCATTACCGCCAATCCTCGACCAATTAGACAATTTGCGCCTTATCCAGAAGCCGTAACGCTATCTACAGTGTTTCAATACCGTTCTCTAAGATCATCTCATCGTTGGCAGTTTTGGCTTGATGCTAGTTCTCCTCTCTGGTCACAAGGCGGAGCGGCGACTCTATTTGCAGCACCCTTATTTCTGAGACACTGGACAGGTACAGCTTGGATGCCAGAAGATGAATACACCATGGATAAAGAACGTTTAGAGCGCATCCTTAGGGATGTTATGGCTCGGGCTCGGGAGAAAATATTTCTGTGCCACAGCGATCTGGGAGTCAATGGTACTGAACAAGCTGGAGCATTACTACCCCTAGTTCATGCCGCTACTCAATATGCGATCGAGCGCCAACCTTCAGGAATGAAAAAGTGATGTGCGCTCCCAACCAAACTTAAGGAATGTAGAAGGAAAAATCCCTACTTAACTAAGTAGATAACTTGTCTTACATGTCTTTTTGATATTCTTCCAGTAAATCGATCAGAGTCATCTGGCACTGCATGGGTAACAGCTTGCTCAAAGACAATTCAGTCTTGCCACCCCCTAACTTAACGGAAATGTTGTCTAGTAATGAGGTCACTGCATCTTCGCTGAGGGAATTATCTTCGAGAATCGGATATACTTGCTCCGCTACGACAGTATGCAGACGAGCATCACTCAGATACAGATGCCATTTCGCTACATCAATATAAATACTCTCGCCAATTTTTGCTGCCAGTGCTTCGATTTCAGGTGTAGTAGCCATTAGGTTTTGATGGTAGTATAGTCGGCGATCGCCTTAATATAGATAAAGTGTAAAGCTAAAATACCAAACCAAATGCCGTTTACCCACAGCAGCCAAGACCAGTCAGTCGATTTGATAATATGGAAAAACCAAAGACCGGAGTTAACCGCAGCATAAGCTCCAACATGAACGGCAAAGTTGATTAAATCTTCGAGACGACGATATTCTGGATCGGTTTTGCGATCGGGTTCGCGAGGCCAGCGGGGAGGCATAGACAGTAATTAAATAAAAATATACAGATATCAGAGATTAAGTTTATTGTATCTGGTTAGCTGCTGTTTCTGGCGATAGATAATCTCCCGACTTGCCACCAGTCTTACTCAAAAGCTGAATATCGGTAATCTGCATCGATTTTTCTAATGCTTTTGCCATATCATACAGGGTCAGTGCTGCCACCGATACCGCAGTTAGCGCCTCCATCTCTACTCCTGTCTCTGCTTTGATGGCGACGGTGGCTTGAATTTCATATCCAGGTAATTCGGCATTAGGCGAGATTTCTACCTCAATTTTATGAATTGCTAGGGGATGGCACATCGGAATCAAGTTTGCTGTCTGTTTGGCTGCCATAATACCGGCAATTCTAGCAGTGCCCAAAACATCACCCTTCGGGGCGTTTCCCGCTTCAATAGTGGCTAGAGTCTCCGCCGACATAACTACTTTAGCGATCGCTACTGCCTGACGACGAGTTACTGGTTTGCCAGAAACATCTATCATCTGCGCTTCACCGCGTTGATTTAAGTGGGACAGAGAATTAAATTTAGTTTTTTCTTGCATCGTTATACCTAGTTCTGCTACTATTAAAAACTGTTGGGTAACGCGAGGGAAATCTTGTTAACCCAGAGAGGGCGAGTAGCTCAGTGGATTAGAGCATTTGGCTACGAACCAAAAGGTCAGGGGTTCAAATCCCTTCTCGCTCACTAAATTAACTAGTCAATTTATATATCGTAGCTGCTTGAAATAACCTTTTGGGCAGCTTTCTTGCATAACAAACTGTTTTAACTTCAGCTAAAGGGGTGGCGAAATGCGACGCGAATTTACTGAGATTGTTTAACGTCAGAGGTTAGAGCAGCACAGGCGCGAAATGGTTTTCGAGAAGTATACGCTAATTTTGCCCAACAGGATATTACCGAAGATACTTTAGCCGAGCTAGAAATAGAGTTTATTCAGGCTAGAGACAGCTTTTATTTTGGTACGGTAAGTAGTAATGGCTATCCCTATATTCAGTTTCGAGGTGGGGCAACCGGCTTCCTTAAAGTACTCGATGACAAGACGTTGGGGTTTGCCGATTTTAAAGGGAACTTGCAGTATATTAGCATCGATAATTTAGCTCACAGCGATCGCGTTTTTTTGTTCTTAATGGATTATGCTCATCACCGTCGCTTAAATATTTGGGGTAGAGGCAAAGTAACTAACGATAAGTCTTTACTATCTCAAATAACATTACTGAACTATCCCGCTCAAGTCGAACGAGGAATTATGATTGAGATCGAGGCAATGAGCTGGAATTGTCCCCAACATATTCCCAGACACTATTCTGAGGCAGAGGTGGAGGGCAAAATTGAACCTTTACAGACAAAAATTAGAGAGCTAGAAGCAAAATTAGCCCAGTTGAAACAGAGATAGATTGTATAGTCATTCCAAATAAAAAACATACGAACTTGCGTACTATTTATTGTTCCCTAATCCCCAGTCCCGCAAACTAACAACTTAAAATGGTATGGAAATTAATTAGAACGACTATAAATTATAAATTTAGATTATCAATTTGATTTAGATACACCGCCCATGACTCTGTATGATTCAATTGGCAACAACTACAACTCTACTCGTCAAGCTGATGCTCGAATTGTCGATCGCCTCATCAGTCTTTTAGATCTACCAACCAGGAGCAAAATTGCCGACGTGGGTGCGGGAACAGGAAACTATAGTAATGCGATCGCCCAGCGCAGTTATGAAGTTATCGAGATCGAGCCTTCTCAAGTAATGCAAAATCAACAGCAAGACCATCCCCAGGTTAGCTGGTTGACCGCAAGTGCTGAACAAATTCCTCTCGCTGACAATTCAGTCGATGGAGCAGTTGTGATGCTAGCTCTACATCATTTTCGTCATATAGAGGCAGGAATTAGGGAAATTAACCGCATTACTTCCACGGGAAAGATAGTTATTTTTGCCTTTGAACAGAGTAAAATCCCCGAATTTTGGCTTACAGACTATTTTCCTTACTTCGCTCGCGATACTGCAAACACTTTTCCGAGTACACAAACTATAGCCGAACTTCTGAGTCAAATCACCCAAAAAGAAGCGGCTATAATGCCATTTTTATTACCTACTAATTTAAGCGATTTGTTCGCAGCGGCAGGTTGGTCTAAACCAGGAATTTATTTAAATGAAGAAGTACAGAAGGGTATTTCTAGCTTTGCCAAAATGCCTCAGGATGAATTGATAATTGGTCTAAAAAGATTGCGATTGGAGCTTGACAATGGCTCTTGGCGGCAAAAATATGGCTCTTTACGGTCGCAAACTGAATATGATGCAGGTTATCGCCTCATAGCTACTAAATAAAAAGTCAGCAACAAAACAAACTATGCTCTTGAAATATGTGTGCTGTTTTATAGATTTAACCTCCTCAATTGATTACACTTTGACTGGGTAGCAATATTTCATACACCTTAATGAAAGGTAAATTAATTCAAGACAAATATCGTATTCTCGAAACTTTAGGACGCGATACCTTTAGCGAGACATTTTTAGCGAGCGATCGCCATCTCTGGGGTTATCGTCGTTATGTGATTAAAAAGCTCCGACCAATTTTAGGTAATGCCGAGGCTAAGCAAATTCAACGTTTATTTCGTCAAGAAGCGAGGATCTTAAAGCGTCTGAGTGGCAATCACCCTCAAATACCTCGACTCGATGAATATTTTTGGGTGGGAGAAGATTTTTACCTTGTCAGAGAATGGATTAATGGCTTGACTCTCAAACAAAAGGTGGAACAGCAGGGAAAACTAACTGGGAGCGAAGTCAAAGATATTCTCGGCAGCATTCTCGATTTTCTGAAATATATTCATAGTTACAACATTGTCTATCGTCAGCTCAAGCCCAGCACGATTATTCTGCGGGAAAGCGCCCTGCCGATTGCCTGGAAGCAAAAACCCCTGCCAGTCCCCATCTATTTTGGAGGTGTCAAAGAATTAGAAGCTACAGCTAACGGTAGTAGACCCTATATGACGCAAATGGCGATCGCCGAGATACAGGAATATATTCCTCCAGAGCAAAAGCAAGGAAAATCGATCTTTGCCAGCGATCTTTATAGCTTGGGCATGACGGCTATCTATCTTTTAACTGGTAAAAACCCAACTGAGTTTGTCCGAGATAAACAAACCCAAAGATTACTCTGGTATCAAGAACTAGATCAGGTTGAAGTTCATTTAGTTAGAACGATCGAACGAGCTATTTGTCCCCAGATCGGCGATCGCTATACCTCGGCAGAAGAGATGCTTCAGGCTCTACATTCTTCACCCATTGCTCTGGCTATGCCCAAACCTCCAGCACAATCCCGGTCATTTTTGACTTCTGAAGTCAAGTTGGTTGCTCTTCTCTCTGCTTTGGGAATAGGTACTTTGGGCATGACCTTTACATTGCTTAATACAGACTTTGCTCGGCTGGGTCAAAACAATACGAATGAACTATTAAAGACTTATCAGACTGAAACGCTGGTAACAAATACACTAACTACTCCTCTTCCTGTGGCGAAGATTAAGACTTTGGCGACAGCGGATAAGATTCCGGCTTCTCCTTTGGGTATGACTCAAGCAGATCTAACCAATTTATTGGGGGAACCAAATCTGAATAGTCGTGGCTACTGGTACAACAGTCGGGCTTTAATGTATCGAGATGTCTTCCCAGAAAAAATCGTGCTAGGCTATCTCACCGATACTGACACGACTAAAGTTCGTCAGGCAGAGATCGGTTTTGATCGTGACCTAGACCTGCCTACTCTCAAGCTACAGGCAAAAAATTTATTGCAGGAGCATTATTCACCGGATATAGACCACTATATCAATCAGGTTTATCTCCGAACTAGCGATCGCCATCAATTCGAGATGGATAACTTAAGGGGAGTAGTACAGCGCAATGATGAAGAACATATTTATCTAGCTATTTGGGAGCAGGGATTTCATCGATTATAGTCGTTCTATTTAGTGAAACCTTTTATATATTAGAAGCTGATAGCTGCAAATAAATTACTTTGTCCTAAAGGATATCCTTTA
>JBCBIN010000211.1:0-6761 GCA_038524555.1 Cyanobacteria bacterium J06623_7
GTATTTTTTCGAGATACAAGGAAAAAAATGTTCTGAGTAGCTATGCTACGGAGGTTATTTTTCGACGCAGTAGGTTGTAAAAATACCAAAAAAAGCTCTTTTTTCTAATTGATGACACGCCCTATATTCGTAACAAATTATTAGCTTTAAAATTATGCCTCGTCGTCGTTCTCTTCCCTGGATCTATCGTTGGTCGCGACCAATTATTGGTGCGATCGCGATCGCTGGAGCAGTGTTAACTGCCTATTTAACTATTACCAAGCTCGCCGGCGGCGGGCCAGTCTGTAACGCAGAAGCGGCTGGTGCTGGATGTGGAGGAGTTTTAGATAGTGACTATGCAACGGTATTTGGCTTACCTTTGAGCCTATTTGGCTGTCTGGCATATGTCAGCATGGCGGCTTTTGCCCTAGTTCCCCTGACAGTTAATGGGGATAAGCAGAAAAAGTTTAAGCAGCAGATAGAAAATACTACCTGGTGGTTGCTTCTAGCGGGTAGTATTGCCATGGCGGTTTTTAGTGCCTACCTGATGTTTATTTTGGCTACGGAGCTAAAAACTATCTGCCCCTACTGCATCGGCTCGGCGGCGTTCTCCCTCAGCCTCTTGATTTTGACTATAGTCGGTCGCGACTGGGAAGATATCGGTCAAATTTTCTTTACGGGTGCTGTTGTTGGTTTGTTAACTATTGTCGTTACCCTGGGAATTTATTCTGGCATTAACAATGCGATCGCCGATGAAATTGTCGATCCTCGTGACGGTAAAATCGAGATTACGGACGCTAAGGGCAGCTATACAGAACCCTACGGTTGGAAGATAACTTCGACTTCGGGGGCTGCGGAAATAGAATTGGCCGAACACCTGACTGCTGTTGGCGCGAAAAAATACGGTGCTTTCTGGTGTCCTCACTGTTACGAACAAAAGCAACTATTTGGTACGGAAGCATTTGAGAAGGTAACCTATATTGAATGTGCGGAAGGGGGCAAGGATCCCCAACCACAGGTTTGCAGTGCGGCAGGAATTCAATCTTTTCCGACCTGGGAAATTGACGGTAAGTTTTATCCTGGAATTAAAACTCCCGAAGAACTAGCCAATTTGACTAATTATCAGGGTAGTAAAGATTTTAAGTACAAGCTCTAGCTGCAAAACATCGCTCAATTAACCCTGAATACCGGTCAGCATCTCGTGCATTCTAGCTTTAGTTGACCTCTTGGTAGCGCAGTTCTTGAATAGGACTGCGTTTTTTTATCGGCATAATCTGGATCATGCGACCGCTAAACCAACAATTTTCAAGCATTAGAAATTGAATCGACCGCTCATTGCTATTTCGCGCCCAATTGATGACACGTAGCGTAAGCTATCAGACAATCTAGGAACGGAGAGGGGGGGATTCGAACCCCCGTTAGGTTTGACCCTAAAATAGTTTTCGAGACTACCGCATTCAACCACTCTGCCACCTCTCCAGTTGGTAGCAATTTAGGCACCAGAGTTATTTTACTTAGGTTTGACCTCAAATGGCTAATGATTATTAAAAATTATTGTCTAATTATGGTCTCAGGGGACTATTTTTGCTGTAGGCATAAATTGCTGTTGGGGAGTCCAGCGCACTGTTCCAGCCGCAGCAGTATCATAAAATTCAATCTGTTTTTGTCGTATCAGCTGTTTGAGAGCAGGGGAAGTTTGCTTACCAAAAGAGATCGCTGCCCGGGGTTGAAGTAACTGAAGCCAGAGGGGATCGATATTTCCCGACCAGACTAGAATTGGCTGTTGGGTCTGGAGATGCTGCCGCTCGATGTAGTGGATTATGGCAGCATGATTAGTATCTGCCTCTGACTGACCGATAATCAGCCAGGTTAAATCTCCCGCCTGTAGATTGGCTACGGCTAACTCTTGATCTACTTGTAAAGAGGTAGACTCAGTAACTATTTGCGAGCTTAGCGATTGCCTGGCTATTGCTGACGGTAATAAATCATTTTGTACTTCGGCTTGATAAAGGGTAGATATTCTGGTGCGAGAATTGATTACCGACCAGGGAACGAAATCCTGAGAATTTTGAGTTAGGGCGATGGCGCGATCAATATGGTTAATACCTTGTTGGGCTAAAAAAGATAATACGGTATATTTTGCTCGATCCCGGTCGCCACTATTGAGCAAAATTACTTCTCCGTGATCGCGAACTACAACTATCGGTGCCCGAGGTGCAGGTAATACGGCAATCTGAAGCGGCTCTAACCTGACAATAGTTAGGATCGTCATCCCCACCAGGGGCAAGATCAGTCCCTGCCACCAGCGTCTTTGCCACCACCGATAGCGCCAAATGAGCATCAAGTAGCCATAGATCGCCAAGATAGCAATCCCCGGCAGTTGCCCTACAGCCCGAGTGCTTCCCGGTAAGTTGGTAAAGAAATTAACGATTTCCACTAACCAGGTAACAGGATAAAATAATGCCGCCGCGATCGCCTTACCCCCAAGGGGTAAAATTAAACCAACGATGCCGCTAATCATTCCTCCCAAACTAACTAAGGTAATTAGGGGTGTGCAAATAATATTGACCGCGATGCTGTAAGTAGCTAAGGTATGAAATTCATAACAAAGTAGGGGCAAAACCCAAATTGATGCCGCCAGGGGAATTGCCAATAAAATAGCGAGGGTTCTGGGTAGCCAGTCTAATTTCTGCTGTAGCCAAGGCAGAGTAACAATTAATCCAAAAGTAGCCAAAAAGCTCAGTTTAAAGCCCAGATCGTCAATTAATAAGGGGTTAAAGATTAAGATCGCTACCGCCGCCAGTAACAGCGACCCGAGGGGTCTGACCTTCGTTTCTAGAGTAGAAGCTAACAATACGGCAGAGCCCATCAGACAAGCTCGCAACACCGAAGCCTGTAGTCCTGTTAAACCCAGGTAGATAGCTAAGATACCTATACCCAGGAATAAACGGGATTTGGCAGTTAAACGAGTGGTTAGCCGGAGAATTATGCCCAGCAATAGGGATACATGAAAGCCAGATGCTGCCAGTACATGAGCTAGTCCCACAGTAATAAAGCGATCACGGAGGTGAGGAGGAAGATCTACCGCCCTACGTCCCAAAACCATCGAGCTAACTAGCTGTCCCAGGGGGCTACCTAGACCCCGTACATGGCTCCGCACAATTCTCTGGCGTAGTTGCCACCAACCCCAACTGGGGGGAGTAGACTCCAGGCTAGCTGTTATGCCCTGAATCCCGGCAAAGCTACCCCGATGGGCTAAATATTCCTGGAAATCAAAGTTGCGAGGACTGTTAGCTGGCTGTGGTAGATAGAGCAATCCCGTCAGCGTTAATTTCTGTCCTGGATAAATTCCCGTTCCCTGTAGCAGTGGTAAGGTAGCATATAGTTTACCTGTAACTGTTTCTTGGTTAATTTCTTTGGCTTCAAACCAGAATTTGAGCCGCTGGCTGTCGTTTAATCTCAGCTCGCTGGATACTATTCCCGTAACTTGTCCGATGGAGGCTTCATTCTCGGTAACTTGATAGCTAATGTCGTTAGCCTGAGCCAGGGGAGTTCGTAGCTGAAAGTAAACTACTCCTAACATTCCCACTGCCAGGGTAATTATGGCAATCGATATAGGAGCTCGATTAGTTTTGGAGATCGCGATCGCACTGACAACGATCGTACCAATTAAAAGTATTAGCAGACCAGATAATTGCCCTTTAGTCCATCCCAGTTGCCCGTAGTCTAGCCAGTTCGTAGACAGCAAACTCAAAATGAAGGTTAGAGCTAAAACGATTCCATCAATGCGCTTCATGACCTCAAGACAAATCAACGCATCCCAGTAAAACACAAGACTCGGGGTTCGGCTTTCCCTCGCTGCAATAAGTACAAACACTCGATCGCTATGAACGAGATGAAAATACTTCAGTTGACAGATGATTTATGTCTAATTTTGCAGCTAAGATTTATTTTTCATTAAGTTATGTAAAAAAATACGTAGCTCAAATAGGAAATTTTATAGTAAACCATACACGAACTTTAACTCCCCTTAATCCGATGTCAATTTCCATCAGCGAGAATAATACTATTTTTTTCAAGCCAGACGATGAGCTACCCTATCGTCCGGACTGTCTGTGGTTGATTACCCAGGGAGTCGTCAAAAGCTACACGGTCGATTCAGAAGGTGCCACCGTTACTCTTGGTTTTTGGGGGGTAGAAGATGTGGTCGGCAAAGCACTTTCCAATACGGTGCCCTACATTCTTAAATGTATTGGCCCGGTTCAGGCAATTTCGATTCATCGTCAGAATTGGCCAGCTCTTTCCCAAAATCTTCTCAGTCACTCTCAGCAAACGCAATATTTACTCTACATAGTCCGCAATACCAGGATTCATCGTCGGCTGTGGCTGCTGCTGGAATGGTTAGCCAATAAATTTGGTCGCGCGATCGCCCAGGGGATCCTAATTGACTTTAAATTAACCCACCAAGAATTAGCCGATGCGATCGATTCTACCCGCATTACGGTGACTAAAACCTTGATTGCCTTTGAAAATGAAGGCTTAATCTTGCGACCCCGAACCAAGTGTATTGTTCTACGTAACTAAGTCTGCCTTAGTTGGTAAACTAAAATTAAGCATAGTAAAGATTTTTAAATTCATGGCTGTCAACCAAGACCAGGATGTCCAGGTATTTCCCGTAGCCGCCAATACTCGTGTGTGGCGATCTCGCACTTGGGAACGACTCAAGTTTGAGATTGAATACGCCCTGCAAAAAGGAACTACCGCCAATTCATATTTGCTAGAGGCAGACAAAGTGGCCTTGTTTGACCCCCCCGGAGCATCTTTTACGCAGATTTTTCTCGATGCATTGCAAGAGCGTGTCGAACCGACAGCCATCGACTACGTGGTTCTTGGTCATGTCAATCCCAATCGAGCCAGCACTCTTAAAGCTCTGTTGGCAATTGCGCCCCAAATTACCATTGTCTGTTCTAATCCAGGCGCGATATCCCTCGGCAAAATTATGCCCGATGCCGACCTCAAGCTTCAAATCATTAAGGGTGAAGATAGCCTCGATCTAGGACAGGGACATGTTTTAGAATTTATACCTACCCCCAATCCACGCTACCCCGATCATCTCTGTACCTACGATCCGAAAACGGCAGTGCTATACACTGATAAGCTATTTGGTTGCCATGTCTGTGGCGATCGCGTTTTTGATGAAGGCTGGACGGTAGATTTAGAGGATCGTCGTTACTATTTCGATTGTTTGATGGCTCCCCACGCCCGGCAAATTATGGCTAACCTCGATAAGTTAGCTGATAAGCCTGCACGGGTTTACGCTACCGCCCATGGTTCCCTAGTTAAATATAGCCTCATCGAACTAACGGCAGATTATCGTACCTGGGCACAGCAGCAGAATCAGAGAGAATCAAGCGTCGCTCTAATTTATGCTTCAGCCTACGGCAATACGGCTACTATTGCTCAGGCGATCGCCAGGGGAGTAACGAAAGCAGGAGTTGCAGTGGAATCAATTAATGCCGAGTCAGCCAAACCAGAAGAAATCAAGGCAGCAATAGGTAAATCTTCTGGCTTTATTATGGGTTCCCCTACTTTAGGCGGACATGCACCAACTCAGATCCAGTCAGCCTTGGGAATTGTCTTAGCAAATGCTGATAAGACTCAGCTAGCGGGGGCGTTTGGCTCCTTCGGCTGGAGTGGCGAAGCCGTCGATTTATTAGAAAACAAGTTTCGTAATGCAGGCTATAAATTTGGCTTTGAACCCATTCGAGTTAAGTTTACCCCTACCGATGCCGTACTCAAAACTTGCGAAGAAGCCGGAACCGATTTTGCTCAAGCACTCAAAAAAGCTAAGCGCGATCGCAAAAAAGTCAGACAGGCACAGGGAATTGATTCGGACGTAGACCGTACTGCTAAAGCCGTGGGCAGACTAGTCGGCTCGATGTGTATCGTTACCACCAAAAAAGATGAAGTGTCGGGGGCGATGTTAGCGTCCTGGGTATCCCAAGCAACCTTCAATCCTCCTGGTTTAACCGTAGCGGTGGCCAAAGAGCGGGCGATCGAATCCTTATTATTTAAAGGCAATAGCTTTGTGTTGAATGTTTTAGCCGAGGGTAAGTATATTCCTCTAATGAAGCATTTTCTCAAGCCCTTTGCTCCAGGAGAAGACCGCTTTGAGGGGATAGAGACAGAGGACGCAACTAATGGCTGTCCTATTCTACAAGATGCTCTGGCCTATGTTGAATGCCAGGTCGTAAATCGCATGGAGTGCGGCGATCACTGGTTACTGTATGCCGTTGCCGAACAGGGTAACGTTCTCCAACCCGATAGCGTTACAGCTATTCACCATCGTAAGTCGGGAACGCACTATTAATTGGATTAGATACGACTAGATGCGGCGGAGGCAAATGAACCTAAGTCCAGGTGTGTGGCTCTATAAATAACGCGAGTGAGGCGATCGCTTTTGAGTCGCTGCTTAGGCTTAAACAATTAACAGTAATTTAGAAACACAATAAAAACCTAGCTGATATTTTCTGTCTCAACGTTAGTAGATTCAGAAACTTCCGACTGATTTTGGTCATTGCTTCCTTCTAGTTTAGCGTTCATGCTAATAGATTTTTCAATAGTAGCCGCTTCTTTCTTAAATTCATTTTCAAACTCTTTGGAAGCATCTTGAAAACTACGGAGAGTTTTGGCTAAACTACGACCAATTTCTGGCAGTTTTTTGGGACCAAATACTAGCAAGGCTACCATTGTAATTAGAGCCATTTCTGGAAGACCAATGC
>JBCBIN010000212.1:0-6745 GCA_038524555.1 Cyanobacteria bacterium J06623_7
AAAAACATGAGATGTAAGTCTGGCTTGAGGGCTGATTTAGCAACTAGCTGGTTCATATAGCCAGTCATCAGTTTATTAATTGCATTTCCCTGATTTTGTTGACCGCCTACGGTAGTGGGAAAACGAGAATCTTGGCTTGTCGCTAGCATCCAGTGAAAAGAATTGCTTTTGGCTAACTGCTTTTGGAAGCGATTATTATCAAGCCGCTCTCTGCTCGATTGACTCAACCAAGTTTGGAGGGTTTTGGCTGCTAGGGCACTAACGGTCATTCCCTGTCCATAAACGGGACATAAAGCACAGGTCGCATCTCCCAAGGCGACAAAGCCAGAGGGTAACTCGATCTGGTGATAATCACGACGACGGTTAGCGGTAGCGCGGTGGGCATAGATCGGTGACGTAGGCATGGCATTGGCGATCGCTCGATAAAAGTCTGGTTGCGCCAAACTGCGGGCAAATTCTAAAAATCCTGACTCATCTAAGGGAGGAAAGTCCTTGCCGTATCCCCCTAAGGTGGCAATTAATTCGTTGTGCTCAATTCGTGCTAAATAGCCCAAACGAGTCTCTTGAGGCGGCGTTTGCGAAATCAACATGACCTTCCAATCGGGCTTAAGCTGTTCTGGTAACTGGTAACGACGAGTGGCATAGCCTAGATAGGGATTGACTACTGTTTCCGGGGCGGGAGTTTGACCGATGTCCTTGAGCCATTGAGCCGCAGTAGAACTCCTACCGCTAGCATCGACCACTAAGTCAGCATTTAATTGGCGGTCTGACTGTAGCTTTACTCCTGTAACTTTGGTGGTAGCACGATCGTAAAGTAAACCCGCAACCTTTCTCTGAGCCTGAATTTCAATTCCCGGCACCTTTTGCAGTTCCTGACGAATAATCCACTCTAGGAGATAACGGCTACAGGTAAGAGATACAATCTCACTCGCCTCTGTTGCCTCAATGCCCCAATGTCCGTTGACATAATGTTTAAATTCCCTCGCCCAATCAATACTTAAAACACCATGTTGTGCAAAGCTTGATTCAATTTCTGGAAAAAATTCAATTAATAGCCGATAGCCCTTGGTAAATAGCACGTGTGGCTGCACCGACTGCGGTACACCGCGACGAGCTTGAGGAGTTTCGGGCAATTCATCGCGATCGCAAATAATTACTCGCGAAAAATAAGCTGACAGCACTCTAGCACTGAGCATACCGGCAATACTACCACCCACGACGATTGCACAGTTTCCTAATGGGCGACTTGAATTATTTTCCCCTGTCATCTTTTTATTTTTTCCGCATTTATACCTACTCTTATCTTGCCGAATTAGAGCTGAAAAATGCAAACTAATAGCCGTTTTTAACCGAGCATTTTTTTGTTTCAGATTGATACTGCTGCGAATATCTGTGGCAAAACCAGAACCTCTTTTATCCTTGATGCTGTATTAAGAATCGTGCGGGCGGCAGATATTGTTGGAGTTAGGGCTATTTTGGTGCATGCACTTGATGAAAGAGCTAAACAGTTTTATGTAAACAGATGTGGTTTTAAAGTATCTCCAGTTCACCCTTTGACATTAATGGTTACTATTACATCCAGCAGAATTTGAAGCTATAAAAACTCAAGGCAATAACAAGCCCCGCAATATTTATCTGCCACAACCGACTATTCTTGCGAGAAACGTTATCCCGAATTAATTACTGTCCCCACCTCGATTCGCATGCCGTTGACAAAGTCCCAGCCAGACTGAGAACGTTTGCCCGCAAGCTGTACCTGTTCAAGTAACAGTAACCCCGAACCTGTTTGTACTAATGCACCGTGGTTTTTGACATTGTTCACTATTTCCCCTGGTTTACCTTGGAGTTGAGCTAATTCAGCATCTTGCTGTTGGATGCTGCTATATTTATCTGGTAAATCGTTAATCGTCTCTGCCGTAATTGGTACTGTGGCGCTAATCTTGAGCTTTTTATCTTCTAGTAGGGCAAAACAATTAGGGAAAAAGCCTCTGACCTGATTGTGAATAGCGATCGCACTTTTTGACCAGTCGATCGCAAAATCAGCTTTCTCAATCATCCGCGCATGGGTAGCTAGGCTGTCATCTTGAGGCGTCGGGGTAATTTTTTGTTGTTCTAACTTTAATAATGTTTCTAGCAGTAGATCTGCTCCCTGACTTGAAAGCTTGACCGCTAAATCATGAGCATTATCCAACAGACCTATTTCTGTCTCTGCTTTAAGCAGCATATCTCCCGTATCCATACCCACATCCATCAACATAGTGGTAATTCCCGTAGTGCGATCACCGTTAACAATACTCCACTGAATCGGTGCAGCACCGCGATATTGAGGTAGAAGAGAACCATGAACGTTAACACAGCCTAATTTCGGCAGGTCTAAAATTTCGGCAGAAAGAATTTGTCCGTATGCCACGACGACAAACACATCAGCTGCCGTTGTTGCTAGCTTATCAATAGTTTCGCGGTCTTTTTTAATTCTCTGAGGCTGCCATACGGGTAGATCGTGTTCTAGCGCTACTTGTTTAACTGCCGATGGCTGAGTTTTACTACCTCGCCCCCTCCTCTTATCTGGTTGGGTCACTACCGCCACCACTTCCGTATCAGCATCTGCCAGAAGTTTATTCAAAGTCGGAACGGCAAATTGAGGCGTACCAAAAAAGACAATTTTCATATACACATTTTCAAAACAGCACAACCTAAAACCCAAAAAGCATTTTTACCTCTTATCTCTCACCCCTATCCTTTACTTTCAGCTTCCACAACTTGCTCAACTTTGGCTTGATGAATTGGTAGCTCAAACCAAAAGCTTGTCCCAACTCCAACTTCACTGTCGATATAGACCCTGCTGTTGTGTTTTTCGATAATGTTGCGTACGATTGAAAGACCCAAACCCGTCCCCTCAAGGGTATGAACTCGATTTTCCACCCGGAAAAAGCGTTCAAAAATAGCCTCTTTATCTTCAGCAGAAATACCAATCCCCGTATCGGCAACCTCTATTTTGACTGCCGGTTGGTTCAGGCTATTGAACTGGCTATCTGTCTTGTAGGCGCGAACGGTAACTTTGCCCCCGGCGTTGGTGAACTTAAGACTATTGCCGACTAAATTGGTCAATACTTGAAGCAGCAGATCGTAATTTCCGGTTACAGCCGGTAGATTATCTTCTATCTCTTGAAATAGTTCGATTTCTTTATCCTTAGCATTTAACTGACAGGTACGTAAAGTTTGCTCAATTGGCTGACTGAGATAAACTTCGCTCAAGTTATAGGTGCGAGATGATTCTAAACGAGACAAGTCTAAAACATCATTGACCAGGCGGGTTAGTCGATCTGTTTCGTGGTTAGCGGTATCTAAAAATTCCCGGCGCTGTACGTGAGTTAAATCTTCGCCATATTCTGATAGGGTTTCTATGAATGACTTGATGTTAAATAAAGGTGTCCGTAACTCGTGGGACACATTGCTGATAAATTGGCTTTTGGCTTCATTTAACTCGACTTCGCGGGTAATATCCTGCACCGTCATGGCAATCCCTTTCGTATCGTCGCGATCGCTATCAATCACTCGACTTAAAAGGACGCGAATCGTTCTGGACACTGGTTTTTGGAGAGTAATACGAAATTCGTCGCGATCGCTAAGATGATGGGAGTCTAAGTTATTCCGTTCTTCCACCTCAATCTTGCCATTAATCATTTGATATAGAGGTTTTGTCAACTTACTAGTTAACTCAGATGGTAGGCGATGGAGCACGTTATCGCCGATCGTGTCCTCACCCCAGCTAAAGATGCTTCTAGCAGTGGGGTTTGCCAAAATTATGTGCATCTGCGGATCGATTAAGACGGCACCGTCGGCAATCGTGGAAACGAGGGTTTCTAACTTGGCTTTCTCCGAAGTTATTTCTTCGACATTCTGTTCGTTATAGTTTTCTAACTTTTCTGCCATGAGGTTAAAGCTAGAAATTAATTCTCCCAATTCACCGCGTAACGGTAGATCGATACGCTGTTTGAAGTTTTTGGCAGCAATGTTTTTTACTCCCACCAAAAGCTCTTTAATCGGTCGGGTAATCATGAGGGCGTTAAAGACATTACCCAAAATTACCATTGCCCAAATAGTAATAAATACGGCAATGGTCACATCCCGCGTGAGGTTAGAGGAGGCCACAATCGTCGGATTGGGATTAATTCCTACGGCCAATACCCCTAAATATTCTCCTTCATGGCGCAGAGGCACAAACACATCCGTCACCTGACCGTTAGGAGTTTGGTGCTGGCGGACAAAAGGTAAATCGCTGCTGATATCGTAATTTTCTGGTAGCTGAATACGACGCTTAATGGTCAGAGAATTTTCTAATTCGGCTTGGGAGTAAGGTATGCCAAAGAAAATATTCCCGAAGCGATTGGCATAAATAATGTAGCGAATGCTAGAGGTGCTGCGATAGAAACGAGTGGAAAAATCAGCTAAACCCGACAAGTTATCCTCTGCCACCAAAGGGGCTGCATTGGAAGCAATTAAAATACTTAAATCACTACCAAAGCGAGTGTCGTTAATGTTTGACTCCAGTTGAATCGTATTTACTGCCCAAAAAGTCAGACTACTCATAATCAAGGACACGACCAGAGTGGCAGCCGCCATTAGCTTGGTCTGGAGGGTAAATTCAGACCACCATAAGGCAATAACTTCTTTGATTTTGGCAATAAAGGTCAGCAAGATGCGAGATATTAATAAATATTAAGTTACTTATACTGTATTGTATCAACTGTGCAGAATAACATCGAGATAAACTAGCAATTCTTGGTAACAGCGGATACGAACATCACCTATATTTATGTCCTATGTCACGACGATAGTACATATCGGCAAACTGAATTGACGCCACCGCATCATAGGCGATCGCTACGGCTTTGGCAAAATCTGCGCCCACCGCAGTAACGCCGAGAACTCTACCGCCATCGGTAACTAGTCGCGATCCATCTAATTTGGTTCCAGCTTGAAACACGATCGCTCCTTTCTCTTCCGCATTGGCAATGCCCGAAATTTCTTTATCCTTTTCGTAAGTATCGGGATAACCGCCAGACGCCATAACCACACAGAAGGCACTGCCCGATCTCCATTGAAAGGGAGGAAGTTCAGCCAACCGCTGTTCGACACAGGCGAGTAAAATCTCATCGAGGGGAGTATCTAATAGGGGTAGCACCACCTGAGTTTCGGGGTCGCCAAATCGACAGTTGAATTCAATTACTTTGGGTTCTCCCGCCGGTGTAATCATTAAACCAGCATAGAGTACGCCACGATAGTCGATTCCGGTTTGACTTAAAGCTGCCAGAGTCGGCTGAAGTACTTCTCGTTCTATGCGTGAGCTCAATTCGGCGGTAACCAAGGGTACAGGGGAATATGCTCCCATACCCCCAGTGTTTTTACCGGTATCTCCCTCGCCAATCCGCTTGTGGTCTTGTGCCGGAGAGAGGGGTCGAATAGTTTTGCCATCGGTGACTGCCAGTACGGACACTTCTGCCCCCGTCAGAAATTCTTCAATTACTAACTTGCCTGAGTTATCTTTTAGCAGCTCATCCACAGCGGCGATCGCTTCTTCCATGGTCAGAGCTACAATTACCCCCTTTCCCGCCGCCAAACCATCGGCTTTAACGACAATCGGCACCCCCACGGAGCGGACATATGCCCGAGCGGCAGCAATATCGGTAAAAGTCTCAGATTGAGCGGTCGGCACGTTAGCCCGAGTCATAATCTCTTTGGCCCAAGATTTACTCGACTCAATTTTTGCACCCCGGTGATTGGGACCAAAAACAGCAATGTTGCGTTCTTGCAAATAATCGACAATGCCCAGGGATAGAGGAACTTCTGGTCCTACCACAACCAGAGCAATATCATGTTCGCTGACTGCTCGGACAATACCGGCAAAATCATCGACGGTGATCGCTATATTTTGACAGTTAGCCATGGTCGCCGTACCCCCATTACCCGGGGCACAAATAACTCGTTCCACATTAGCCGACCGTAGTAATGTCCATGCCAGAGCGTGTTCTCTACCACCGTTGCCGACTACTAATACTTTCATGATTGGAGCTGCGTTACTGTATAGGCTTGTAATTATCTCATGACTAATAATGGTCAATTGTTAATTATTAATTATTGATCGCCTTAAATAATTTTGCGACTAACTCCAAGTCTTTATCTCCAGGCGATCGCTCGACGCCGCTGGATAAATCTATGCCGTGGGGCTGAAGACGAGTTAAAGCCTCCTGAATATTATTTGGGGTTAATCCTCCCGCCAGTAACCAGGGAAGGGATGGGTCAAACTGAGCTAAATCTTGCCAATTAATAGTGTGACCGGTTCCCCCCAAAATCTGTGGATGATAGGCATCTAGTAATAAAGTATCCACGCAGTCTAGATAGGCATCTGTCTCAGCGAGGGATGCGGCTGATTTAATCCGAAAAGCTTTGATTAACTCAATTTCTGAGGCGATCGCCTGGCGTAACTGAAAACAAAATTCTGGCGACTCCGAACCATGTAGCTGAACTGCCGATAAATGTCCCTGCTCGACTACCGCCGCAATTTCCTGGCAGCTATGATTGGCAAATACTCCTACTTTAACCGTCGCTTTGGGTAGAGCATCGGCGATCGCTCTAATTTGTGCTGGAGAGATGTAGCGGGGAGACTGAGTAACACAGATAAAACCAATACTATCTGCTCCCAGACTGGCAATAACCTGTCCCTGCTCGATCTGGGTAATGCCGC
>JBCBIN010000213.1:0-6716 GCA_038524555.1 Cyanobacteria bacterium J06623_7
AACACTTTCTACACAAAGCTTTCAGACGATATTTTTTCTATAACCGCCCCTTTCTGTTCAAATGCGCCCTCAGGTCCCACTACCGCTTTATCCGTATCTAATTTTGTATGGCTCAGTTAGGACAATTAGAATAGTTTTAATGCAATTTAAACCAGAAACTGCTTTTATAAAAAGCTTAGAGCTTAAGGCTGAGGACAGTAGTCTTTAAATACGACATTACTCAATCAGCAACGCCGACGTTAAGTGTTTGGCACTACTCACTCAATTCTGAGAGCAGCAATTTGCGCTTCGGCTTTACTTAAGGATTCGAGCCATTCCCGCTCTGGAACGCTATCGGCAACGATTCCTGCCCCTACCTGTCCGTAAACTTGGGCGGCTCCCGGCTCTTTTGCATCCTCTTTTACATAGAGTAAAGTGCGAATCAGGATATTTAGATCTAAGTTGCCACGGTGATCGAGATAGCCACAGGAGCCATAAAACAAACTGCGAGCGACAGGTTCTAACTCGGCAATGATTTCCATGCAGCGTACTTTAGGACAGCCGGTAATTGTACCCCCAGGGAACACTCCTTGAATTAAATCGATCGCATTACGATCACCGGGTAAAATGCCCTTAACGTTACTGACTAAATGCATTACGTGGCTATAGCGTTCGATAACTAACAATTCATCCACCTCCACCGAACCCCAACGGCAGACTCTACCTAGATCGTTGCGTTCTAAATCGACCAGCATAATATGTTCGGCTCGCTCTTTACTATCTGTCGCTAACTCTTGGGCTAGGGTGTGATCGCTGGTTGGATCTACTCCTCTTTTTCTCGTTCCTGCAATCGGTCGGGTTTGAGCCACACTCCCCTCTAGCTGCACCAATCGTTCCGGGGAACAGCTAATTACATCTCCCCAGGGCGATCGCCAGTAACTAGCAAAAGGTGAGGGGTTTATCTGCTGTAACTGCCGGTAGATCGACCAGCTGTCGTTAGTCGTACTGGTTTGAAACCGTAAAGATAAATTGGTTTGGAAAATATCGCCGGCGGTAATATATGATTTTGCCCGCCTCACAGCATCTTGATACTGTTGGCGATCGGTCAAAAATGTAATTGGCTTAATTGGTGTAGCGGTAGTTGAATGAGATAGTATCTCTGTTGCTTGATTGACGGCAAGTTTGACCTCTAGTTCATCTAATTGCTCAGTACTTCCGGCTGCTAGCCATAAAGTCTGTAGCCGATGGTCTAAGACGGCAAAACACTCTGGTTCGTACCAATAAGCAACGGGAAAAGGTAAAGTGTCTTGGTTTAGCTCGGGTAATTCCTCAATCTCTCCGGCTAAATCGTAACCTAGCCAACCCAGCCAACCCCCCGTAAAGGGCAAATGAGCTAACTCCGAGGGATTGCTCTTGCTTGAACCTGAAGCTAAAAGCGATCGCAAGAAGGGTAAAATTGAGCCCACTTGAGGAGTCCAGAGACGCATTTTTCCCTGTATCTGGCGGGGCGCACCACCACAAATCGAATAGCGAGATAGCTGGGGCTGTTCTAAATCGGCTTGTTCCCCGGGACTTTCTAAAAGCGTTGCAATTTCTGAGTCCAAAAACAGAGCGGCAAAAATTTCTGAAGCAGTCCGATTATTTAAAGCTAGCGATCGCCATTGCCAGGGTTTGACAGACTGAACTAATTCGATAGGCATAAACGAGAGAGAAAAAGGGGCGATCGATTATTTATTTAGTTTCCCACAAATAGGAATCTGTATTTCTATGACACTCCGCCGATAAACCAGCGCATACACCAGAAGGGGACTAAAACTCCTAGGGCAATCCAGTCACGCCAGCGCAGCTTGAGCTGATGCCATTGAACTCGATGTTCGTTAGGAGTCGTAAAACCCCGCACGTCCATAGCAGTGGCAATCTGTTCGGCTCTTAAAAGTAAATTTTCGAGCAATTTTTCGGAAACAATTAACCATAGTTGGGCACTACGACGCAAGCCGAGTTTTTTCCAATCGATCGCCCGAGTACGAATTGAACGAACTAAATTTTGTACCTCTTCCAGCACCAAAGGAATAAAGCGCAGGGATAGGGTCAAAGTAAGGGTGATTTCGCCGATCGGTAAATTTAAGCGTCGTAGGGGACTCATTAAGTCTTCTAAGCCCGCAGTAATTTCTTCTGGGGCAGTGGTTAAGAGGTAGAGACTCGTACTGTAGATTAAAGTAAAAATCAGCGTCGAAATCCGAATTGCAATATCGAGAGAACGACGAGTCACCGTCAGTCGGGGCAAAAAAGCAAATTTAGGCTGGTCGAGATAGACATAGCGATAGCTGCTGGCAGGAGGTAGCTCTGTTTGGCATTCTGAAGGTAAGGGGGGTGGGGCGGCAGGGTTCTGACCTGATTCTGATGGCGTATCCAAACAAAATGCCGGAGTTCGGGGCTGATGCTGGACCGTGAGAGTATCGGGGGCAACACAGCCAAACAAAAAGAGGAATGTACAGAGTAAAAGTAGCCAGCCAATTTGCTTGCGCCAAACCCGAGGGGGAATACCCGCAATTACGGTGAGTAAAATTAGCGAACCCGCCAAAGCAATGCGCCAGAATGGATTACCCAACACGGGAGCCAATAAAAAGGTCATCAACCAGGCCAACTTTACCCGGGGATCTACTTTATGCAGCCAAGTTACAGGTTGTTCTAAATAAGAGCCAATTGGCAGCGATCGCAATAGATCCATTTTGTTTACGGGATTAAAATTCAGTCACCATCTTTCTTGATAGTAACTCGAACCATAATCGAGGTAAATTAAAGACCTATCTCCGTCAACCGCAAGCTATGTGTCTACACCAGTTTAATTACTGAACGATAGAACTAGGTTCGGCAACCTGCTGTTGGGGAGTGAGATTATGTCTCTTTAATGCTGCTTCTACCAAGCCTAAAAACAGAGGATGGGGTTTATTCGGACGGGAACGAAACTCGGGATGGAATTGAGAGGCAATAAAGAAAGGATGGTTGGGCATTTCAATAATTTCCACCAGCCGACCATCGGGGGAAGTGCCGCTAATTTCGTATTCTGTTTCTAACAGTAGACTACGATAAGCATTATTAAATTCGTAGCGATGGCGATGGCGTTCGTAAATGACTTCATTTTGGTAGAGAGAATGGGCGAGGGTATCCGGCTTGAGACGGCACGGGTAAGTCCCTAAGCGCATCGTTCCCCCCAAATCGATTACGTCTTGCTGTTCGGGCAAAATATTAATTACTGGATTGGCTGTATGCTCGTCAAACTCGGCACTGTTAGCATCTTTAAGCTGAGCTACATTGCGCGCCCATTCTATGGCACAGCACTGCATACCCAAACATAAACCGAGGAAGGGTAAATTGTGGGAACGGGCATATTCGATCGCCGCTACTTTACCGTCTACACCGCGAATGCCAAACCCACCCGGGACAATTACTCCCCCCACATCATGGAGATACTTTGCCGCCCCGTGAGTCTCAATATCTTCAGCACTGACCCACCGCAGGCTGACCTCGCTATCAGCCTCAATTGCCCCATGTCCCAGAGCTTCTACCACTGATAGATAGGCATCACTTAGCTGAATGTATTTGCCGACGATCGCAATTTCAATTTTGGTTCGCGGCGAGTTCATTTTGATGACTAGATTACGCCAGTCCCGTAAATCTGGTTCCCGCTGGTCTAGCTGCAATAGCTCTAAAGTTCGCTGTGCCAAACCTTCTTGTTCTAAAATTAACGGCACTTCGTAGATCGTGCTGGCATCGAGGGACGTGACGACAGAATCGACTTCTACATCGCAAAATTCGGCAATTTTCTCTTTAATGCCGGGAAATAGTGGGCGATCGCTCCGACAAACTAAAACATCTGGCTGAATGCCGATTGAACGTAGTTCTTTAACTGAGTGCTGGGTCGGCTTGGTTTTCATTTCTCCCGCTGCCGGAATCCAGGGAATTAGGGTCACGTGCATGTACACGACGTTATTGCGACCTACATCTTTGCGAAATTGACGGATGGCCTCCATAAAGGGTAGAGATTCAATATCCCCTACGGTTCCCCCTATTTCTGTCAGCACCACGTCCGAACCGGTATTTTTGGCAACGCGATGGATTCGTTCTTTAATTTCATTGGTAATGTGGGGAATTACCTGAACCGTTCCTCCCTCATAGTCTCCCCGTCTTTCTTTATTAATTACCGCCTGATAGATCGATCCGGTGGTGACGCTGTTAAGACGAGACATCGAGGTATCAGTAAAGCGTTCGTAATGTCCTAAATCTAAATCAGTTTCGGCACCATCATCGGTGACAAATACTTCGCCATGCTGGTAGGGACTCATGGTACCGGGATCGACATTAATATAGGGATCGAGCTTAAGAATCGAGACGGAATAATCCCGAGATTTAAGTAAGCGACCCAAGCTAGCGGCAACGATGCCCTTACCAATACTTGATACTACCCCACCAGTAATAAATACAAATTTAGTCATAATATTCCACCATACTTAGCTGCTTGAATTGCGATCGATCATGTACCCCCGTCAGCCAGGGTGCGGTATAGAGATAGGACTGACGCTAGCTGGAAATTTTGCTCTAGCCTAATTGTTGATTGCAGAAATGCGGACAATATTTACTGACGTTGATAAGCAGATCGTAACCCAGAAAATATAGGCTCGGCTGCACGTCTATAAGTTAATTACATTACTGGAAACAGCCCGTAAATACAAGCTGTTAATGAAGGGTTTATGACTTTATCCCAAATCTCCAATTCCTAATTCCGAAATCTCTAATTAGCTCTAGTTTGCCTCTTTATAACCTTGAGGTTGATTGGTTGCCAGATAATCTTTAATCGACCAAAAATCTTCCCAAGGAATATAAGACTTATTCTCGCTGTCCAAATACTGCTGTAGGCGATCTCGGGCAAATACTAAATCGGCAGCTAGAGACATATTGATATCGGTTACAGAATCGCCGATCGCAATTTTTTCGGTAGCAGGATATTTGGCCATGGCGATCGCTTTAGCTACAAATTCAGTCTCGCTAGAAATTTCACAGTAAGGCTCTAGAAATTCGCCGGATGTCTCAACTTCTCCCGCATGGATAGCTGTAACTCCAGTTAATAACCCCTGATACTCTAATACTGCTTTAACCATTCCCTTCAAGCCACCCGAAATGACGACGAAGGGCACCGATGTCTGGTTGAGAAATTCAATAAATTCACCCAAACCGGGGCGTACAGGCTGTTCGGCAATAAATTCAATGATGTGGGGATAATGTCGGGCGGGAATTGCCCCCAAGGTTTTGCTAATGCCATCTTTAAGAGTGAGTTCTCGACGAAAAATAGCGGGTAAAACTTGCGACGCCGTTGCCGGGGCAAATTTCTCTAATACGCTGACAAAAGTGTCTTGAGTGGTAATAGTGCCGTCAAAATCACAAAAAACGACTCTTGAAGAATTCATTATTATTATTACTAGATAAGCGAGATAAGGTTAGTGTACTATTGGCTCCGTAATTGACAAAAAGGTAATTAAACGTCTGATGTGAATTAAGATAGCCAGAAAACGCTATGATCGATGAATAACTTACTTGTTGGCGATTTATAATTAATACTATTGATACTATGGGAGAATCCAAACGTCGTAAGGCAGCATTAGGTCAAGAATATGGTCGCGATACCGACAGAATACTTCCTTGGGTCCCAATCACAAAAACTCAAGCAGAAAAGTTTGTCAGTATCACCAGTAAGGGAGCCTGGATTGGCATCGGCATTATGATTGCTGCTTGGTTTACAGTGCGGTTTATTGGGCCAGCATTTGGTTTGTGGAATGTTTATTAAAAAAGTCGCCTGTTCGGGCAGAAGAATTTAAGATAGATAATATAAAACAGGTTAAGAGATGAGCGAAAGAAATCCCTACGAACAACTTGGGGTCACAGAAAATTCTTCATTTGAAGAGATACAGGCAGCCAAGCAAAGACTTTACGATCAACATGGCAACGACAGTACTGTGCTAGAAGAGGTCGAAGTCGCTTATGACTCAATCATTATGGATCGCTTGCGGTTACGCCAGGAAGGCAAAATTAAAGTGCCGGAGAAAATCCGCTTTCCCGAGCGTAATGTAGAAAGAACTCTCAAGGTACCCCAGGTAGTTAACGAAAAGTCAGCTGTATGGCTACAGGACTTAGTCGATACTCCTTCCCAGGCAGACATTCTCTGGCCTTCGGGAATCTTCTTAACCCTCTCGGCGATCGCTGTATTTGCCCAGAATGAAGACTTGGGGATTCTCCCCTTACTGATGGCTCTAGGCTTTATTGCCAACATCTATTTTCTCAACCGCAAAGAGGGACGTTCTGGTAGAGCTTTTTTGATTAGCTTTGTGGCTTTATTTGCCGGCATTGCGATCGGCACGGGCTTGGCAGGGCTGCTCCTAGGACAGGGGGACATGGTCTTGGGTGATAATCAGTTTGCTTCCGCCGTAACTTTTTGTCTATTCTGGCTGGTTAGCTGTTTTCTGCGTTAATCGAAAGGAACACTAAATAAAACTCAAGTTTAAATACTTATATTATATTGGCTCGCTGGCATCTATTGTTAACGGGCTTTTTTGCTGACTTTAATAGTTGCTCTCATTCGCTTTTAGGAAGTAGAGAGTATAGATTGTTGCTGATTATTAATCTTCATTACGGCGATCGGCAAAATCTAGTTTTTTCCCCACATCCCTACCCTGTCTGAATTTCAA
>JBCBIN010000214.1:0-6706 GCA_038524555.1 Cyanobacteria bacterium J06623_7
ATTTTTATTTCCTAGCCCCCAGCCCCTAATCTCTAATCTCTAATTCTTAATCCCTAGTCTCTCGAACTAATAACTTACAAGGATATGTCGGTTAATTAGAACAACTATAGATTCCACCAGCAACTTCTGCTTTCACTAAAAAGCGATCGCCACCTTCAATCTTATCAGCTAGCGATCGCTTGATATTTATAATTAATGTTGCAGCCTAAACCTGAATGAGTAGAGATTATGCTCATTTGCTCGGGTTGGTATATTTACTTTTTTGCTGCTAATTGAGTTAGCCTATTTTCTTGCTGGCGCCTAGTTTGACCAACCTAAAACTATGTCTCGGTTTGAAGAAATAAGCCTAAAATTGTTTTGGCTCACAGCAAGAGTCAAGATCGGTCTAACGGTAACGCTTTTTGCGACGGGCGATCGCCTTACGCTTGCGTTTTTCGATAGGTGTCTCGTAGTGACGACGACGCTTAATATCAGCAAAAATACCTGCTTTTGATACTTGACGCTTGAAACGCCGCAACGCTGATTCAATATTTTCGTTTTGTCCAACAACCACTTGGGTCATTAAAAATCATCCTCCTTAAAATTACAATAGTAAAATTTTAGTCAGTTGCTGATTTGGCTTTAACCATCCAGCATTTAATTGTAGCTGTACAGATAAAAAACTTATCAACGGCCGGTCAAAATTCAGCAACACCTTGCCAATTTAAGACAAAGGCAGCCTCTTTTAACTCTCAAGGTTAAATATTAAGACCAGAGTTACCAATCCTAACTATTCAACACCAATATTACACTGTACAGTATAAACTAATTACCCAATCCTGTTCTCCCCAGCACCAACATAATTTAGTTATTGATTCGTTACTGAGTTCTAGCCCTAAATTGAGCCGTCTAGTGGAGAAAGTGGCGCGTACCGCTCAACACCATCACTAAACCCAGTTCATTTGCCGCCGCAATAGAATCCTTATCTCTAATCGAGCCTCCCGGTTGAATAATGGCGCTAATTCCTGCCGCTGCTGCCGTTCTGACTGAATCATCAAAGGGAAAGAAACCATCACTGGCCAATACTCCTCCCTGAGCTTTATCTGCTGCCTGTTCGAGGGCGAGCTTCACCGCGCCAACTCGATTCATTTGTCCCGCACCAATGCCTACAGTAGTGCGATCTCGGCTAATTAAAATTGCATTGGACTTGACGTGCTTGACCATTTTTTGGGCAAACAGCATTTCGGCAAGCTGTTCGGCAGTGGGCTGCTTATCTGTCACTAGCTGCCAGTCATCGGGGTTTTCTACTTGATCGTCGCTAGCCTGTACCAAAAATCCTCCGGCGATCGCCTTGATAGTCTGTTTTTGCCCCGTGGCTAAGTCCGGTAGCAATAAGATTCTTAACTTGGATTTAGCCTGTAAGATATCTCGTGCCTCGCGATCGCAGTCTGGAGCCACCACACATTCGAGAAAGGTCTCCGTTAGAGCCTCAGCCGTAGCCACGTCTATGGTTTGGTTGAGAGCCACAATTCCCCCAAAAGCGGAGATATTATCGGCCTGAAATGCTTTTTTATAAGCTTCTACTAAAGTACTGCCAATGGCTGCCCCACAGGGGTTAGTATGCTTTAAGACCGCTGCTGCCGGTTCATTAGAGGCAAATTCGGTGATAATTCGTCGTGCGGCTTCTAAATCGACTAGGTTGTTGTAGCTTAGTTCCTTGCCCTGGAGTTTTTGTGCTGCCGTCCAGCCGCTGGGAACAGAACCGGTTTGATACCAAGCTGCGCTCTGATGGGGATTTTCGCCATAGCGTAATGACTGTACCTTGGTGCCAGAAATACCGTAGCTTTCGCCTAGATCTGACTGCTGCTCTAGGTTGGCAAAATAACTAGAAATTGCTCGGTCATAGCTATTGGTATGAGCAAAAGCCCGTCCCGCCATCTGCCGCCGAAATTCTAGCGACACTTCTCCGTTAGAGCCAGCATACTCGGCTAAATAAGTCTCATACTGTTTGGGGCTACACAATACCGTGAGATAGTGATAATTTTTGGCTGCTGCCCGAATGAGAGTTGGTCCGCCAATATCAATCTGCTCGATCGCCTCGGTAACGCTGACGTTGGGCTGAGCAATTGTCTGCTCGAAGGGGTAGAGATTGACTACCACTAGACTAAAAGGACTAATATCATTAGCCTCCAGCTCCTGTAAATCTGCGGGGAGGTCTTGCCGCGCTAGAATACCGCCGTGGATTCGAGGATGCAGGGTTTTTACCCGACCCCCTAAAATCTCTGGCGACCCCGTATAGTCGCTCACCTTGATGACGGAGATTCCCGCCGCCTGTAGAGTTTTGGCTGTGCCACCACTACTAATTATCTCAAATTCATGCTCGACTAATTTACGGGCTAATTCGACAATTCCCGTTTTGTCGGCAACGCTCAAAAGTGCTAAACGGCTCATAAGTTGTTATTGCTGCGAACATAAGGCATTTCCTACCTTAGGACATTTTTGAAACTTTAAAAAAAATGTTTTGCTAGCTCTGGGTTTATTTGCCTCCTGCTTAACTCAAACCTTAAGGTCATATTAAAAAAGTCAAGTTTATTTAATATATCGTTACATTATTGTTAATATAGTTAACGTAGATTTAATTCAGAAAAAATATGACTACTGTATCTGACGAAAACGGCATCATTAACAACTTTGCTCAAGAGCCAACTATGTACTATGCTGAGGCTCCTGATTCCCAAGCACAGCGCAGCTATTTGATCTGGGGCGCGATCGCGGCAGTAGTGGTAGCTGGTTCCGTGCTGGCAGCATTCGCAGTCAGCTAGGGTTACCCACATAAAGCCAGATTAAGCACAATAAATTAGTCTATATAAATGAGTCTGGCTCGGGCGATCGCCCACTAGCATTTGTAACTGTTATTGAAAAAAAGCTCTAAGTCACAAAGTCGCAACAGGTTAGGCGGCTAGGACTACTTTGGGCTTTAGTTTTAATACCCCATCACGTTGGTACAAAATACTAATCCCTAGAAACCGTCTCTCCACAGCATAAGTAGTCAGATAGTACTCTGATGAGAAGGTAATTTCCTGACTACAGCTAACCGCTTGGGACAAGTCTACTAGCTGTCCCTGACACCAGCACTTAGCATCATCTACGGTAATAGTAGCTCGCGCTAAATGATTCAAAGCTAAACTAGGCTCAATTAAGCTAAAAGTCTGCTGCGCTAACTGTGCCTCAATCTCGGCAAAATCCAGGCTTGATGCGAGGGACAGACCGCAACTCTCCGTACGGACTAAATTAGCTAGAGTTCCGCCAACCCCTAACTTCTCCCCTAGGTCACGAGCAATAGAGCGGATATAGGTTCCTGGTCCGCAGCTAATTTCTACCTCTACCTCCCAAAACTCTGTCTTACTGATGCCTAATAGCTTTATTTGCTCGATAAATACTTGTCTCGGTTCGACTACGACTTCTTCTCCTTGGCGCGCCAATTCGTAAAGCTTGCGTCCCTTCTGCTTAATTGCACTATAGATTGGTGGAACTTGTTCGATCTCACCCACAAAATCATTCAAATAACGAGCGATCGCTTCCGACTCGATTTGGCTACAGTCAGCAGCGTGAATTATATCCCCTTCCAGATCGTCAGTAGTGGTCGTTACTCCCAATCTAATCAAGGCGCGATATACCTTGTGCTCAGGTAAAAACTGTAACAATCGCGTAGCTTTACCTACCGCAATGGGCAACACTCCGGTCGCTGCAGGGTCTAATGTTCCTCCATGGCCGATTTTTCGCGTATTCAATAGTTTACGCAACTTAGCAATACAATCATGGGAGGTAAACTCTGGTGGTTTGTGTAAATTGATCAAGCCGAACATTGTAATAATTATTAACAATTATGCTACTAAAGAAAACGAAGAGATAATAATGAAATATTTGTCAGATTTATCATAAGGATTCGCGACAAAATAAGGGCGAAATCGTATTGAAAACCGCCAGAAAACTATCTTGCCATAGCTTAATTTAAATAAATTAGTTGACAAGGATAAAAAGAGGACTTAATTTTGGTGTCATCCTCTAACAGTCGTTGTTACAGTCGTCTGTAAAGATATATACTATTGTTAATAGTAGTTGTATTTAATTTGTTTGGTATTAAGCTATTTTAACTATTAGCTAGAGTTCTACTAAATGCCGACCAGACATATTTCATTCCCTACTAAAACCAATATTCTTACTAGCTAAAATTTTCCAACACTTGGCAGACTTTTTAGTCATCAGCGTTCAATGAAATCGAACCCAGAAGTCAAACAATATCATTTGCAGGTTAACACTAAGCTCGAAGCCTTAAAAGAGGTTTTGCAATGGTTTGAAGGTTTAGTGTTTCCTCTCGTGCCGCAAAAAATGGGCTGGCAATGCGAAGTTGCCCTAGTAGAGGCTTTTACTAATGCCGTGCGCCATGCTCACCAGAATTTACCCGAAACAACTCCCATTGATTTAGAGGTCAAGTTACTGCCTCATCTACTGGAAATGCGGATTTGGGATCGAGGTGAACCCTTTGATATTCAGGCAAAGCTGCGTAAGGGCGAACGGGAAGCGGGTTTAATGGAGCGGGAAGGAGGCAGAGGACTACAGTTTATTAATAAATTAACGGATGAACTGCAATATCTCAATCTTCCCAACCATCGTAACTGTCTAGTTATGCGCAAACGTTACGTCTGATTCCCTTGCCAGCTCCGAGGTAGCTACACCTCATCGTAAGCTCGCTCGATTAATCTTCTAGCTAGAGTCTGAGTGCCCGTATGCTCGTAATAGTTGGTAGAAACATCGATAAAGGCAGCTACATAGTCGAGCTTACTATCGGAAAACTCTAAAAATCCCTGTAAATTGTCCATCACTTTTTCCGGGGAGAGGTTTTTGCTGCGCACGAAGTCAGACATCCAGCCTTTTACCGAGTCAAAGCTTTCGCCAATAAAGGCTAATTTGCCGCGAGAGTTTCCCCCCGGAATAGAGTCTGATACACCTTGGAAAGTAGAATTAGACTCTAAATCTTTAGGGCCAATTCCGCTGAGGGTGGACTGAGCCTTAAGCAAAAAATCTGGCCCCAGAGGAATCAAACCATCGACACAGACTAGAGCCGCCATTCTCATTAGAGATTCACCGCTATAGTCGCTCAAAGAGCCAACAAAATCACCAATACTATCGCCCGGAATGCCGTTAATTTGGCAAAAAGCGACGAGCTCGACCACCAGCTTGATGGATAAATCGAGAGCCTGAGCTTTATCGGGATTGGGGGTAACTCGGCTGAGTAAGCCTCCTACCAAGGGAATTTTGTTGCCTACTTTATTTGCTAGAGCCGCCGAGCCTAGAGCTTTATCCGAACGATCCACCGTTTGATAGAGCCACATTGCTCGACGATAGCCTTGGGACTTGTCGTTATAGAGCGATACTGCCCGTTCGCCAATTTGCTGGATTAAATCTTCATCGTCTTCGCCAGTCACTTTCTTAATGGTGTTGACAAAACCCACCGTGTTCTCCCATTCCCCTGGAACGATTGAGTCGAGGGAGTTCAACATCATGGTCGTGACGTTTCTCTCCGGTAGGTTATTTACCAGCTCAAAAATAGAATCACTCACTGCCTGCTCCTAAAATATCTAATTTGCCTGTATTTATTCTGAAAGTTTGTCTTACTTCAGCTTGGATAGACCTCTTAAATCGAATCTGCCTAACCACTGCTCACGATCACCTGCGCTAAAGGAAGCGTCTTTAGAACGAATTTTTACCTGATAGCGATCGCCGACTAGAACTGCTGTCCCGGATTTACCCTGGGAAATAGCTGGATAACCGTTGATTTTGGTCGTACTGTCGGCAAACTTACTGGCGGCGTTAGGATTATTAACAGTGTCAGAAATAGACAAGATTGCAATTTCCGCGCCATCTTTTTTTAATTTCGCCTGGGCAAAACCTTGTTTCTCTTGGGAATAAACCCGGTCGTATTCGCTATTAGCATCGGGAAAATAACGGTTAAAAGCGCTGCCGGATTGAGAACTATCGACAACGGCGGTGGCACCTTTACTCGTACTTTGTTGCTGGGCATCATCAAAACGCGAGGGAGCCGGTTGGGCACAGGAGGTAAACAGTAGACAGCTACTGAGAACGAAGGCTACCAAATATCTGCGTAAACTAATCATTTTCAGTTTATTCGTTTATATTACTTGAATTTATTGTCGAACCTCGTACTAAAATTAAGCCAGAATTGATTAATTTTTTAACAAAAAATAATTACTTAACAACTACTTTTAGCTCTCTTCAGTGCTTAAATTTGACTCTTGTTAGGGAAATCGCTGTCAATCGGACTTAGGATTATTCTTGACTTTTACAAAACTTAATTTTTGTTGGTAATTGAAGCCTTAAATAAAGCTTTAAAACCCGTTTAATCCTGTTTTAAACTTGAACTAGACTAGATAATAGGTCTGTGGTCAAGCATTAGTCAGATATTAATTTTGAGGTTTGATCAGTTTAAATCAAGTTTAATTTAGCTTCAGAATTGGCACATCTATCCCTAGCAGGAAGAGAGATGATACCATCTTTTACCTTAAGCGTAAGACTGAACTCAAAATAGTTAACTCAACAAAATAATTTTTAATTGCATATTAATTTAAAAAAAATTACTGCTAGAACCTTGATAGGCGTCTTAATAACAGGAGGTTTTGTCGCTCAATCTGGTATTACAAAAGCTTTG
>JBCBIN010000215.1:0-6691 GCA_038524555.1 Cyanobacteria bacterium J06623_7
CTTATTTTGTTCAAATCTACCAAGTATATTCATAATAAGATATACAAGACATCTAGAAAATATTTTTTCTGTTCAACCCTAGTGACTTCAACCTATAATCTTTTATTTGAGTTAGCAGTGACTTGTTTTTCAAATAAAAGGCTGCAAAACAACTAGTTTTAAGTCGATCATAAAAACCATAATCATCTAATCTAGGTCGGTTATTAAGAAGCAATCATAAGTGCTAGACATTTCTGAAAATTGTTTATTTTTGATTAATCGTCAATATTTTTTGGATAAAGATTATTGATTAAGATACAAGACAACTACAATTGGGATGTGGTTTAATAAAATAGTCGATTTTTATGGCTAATAAATAGGCACATTATACAAAAAATCATTATTCAAAACTTACTAATAGGGAAGTTTTTATTTTTCGGAAGTAGTATTTTATATCTTATTAATAGCGTTGATATTTTTCTTGGTGATAGATATTGAAAATCATCAACCCAGCATGAGTATTATTGCGATGAAAGTAATTGTATCTTTTACTCCAATTACTGGTTTGGCTGGTCTTTTCTTGTTAGGTACAACAATTTTAAAAATAGTGACTTCATCTCAAGGTATCAAGTTACATCAATTTGGCTTCTGTACCAAGACTACTTGGAATAATTCAAGTAAAATAGATCCATTTAGGCCAGGTGCTGTCTCAAGTTATGCTCTTTATTTAAATCAACCAATAAAAGATTATTTCAAACCTTTTCCATCAATAAGTCTTACAAAAAATACAATAATTCCACTTTATCAATATAGATTTTATGAAGATAGCTCTCTTGGTCGAGAGCTACTTAAATATAAACCTGGAATATTTTGACGCTCGCTCAGGTCTCCGCCTTTAGTTTACTAGGAATAAAGAATGTTGAACCTAGGTTTAACCAATGCTGACTTGATAATCTTCTCAAGATCGTTTTTTTGTTCTGATTACTTATAGCTGTTAACTATCCTTGTTTGTGGTCGGGTTCTGCATCGGCAACTCGATAATGTTAGCGTCAGAGATATCAACTGAATCATCATTTTGCTGTATTTCAGCCTGCTTTTGAGCATCTATTTCTCTAATACTGCTAATGCTACTTAATGCCGACGATGTGGGGATATCTGACATAATTTCATCGTATAGAGAGAACCAGGGTAGTTGGTTGTGGGCATAAGTTTGTGCCATTACTGGGGTTTTTGGCGGTTCTAGCCCGGTAATTTGACGATACAGCATACTGTTAACAATGTGTACGTGCACTAGGCCGTAATTATGTTCGTTCCAGGTATCAATACCATAAACATCGGCATAGATTTTTTGCCGCATTTTTCCTCCCGCAGCAATGCCCATTGCTCCCTCACTTCGTTCCAGTTCCATATCCATAAAATCGATGTTATTGCTATTTATTTTGGACTGAGCGAATTTACCTGGTTTTGGTTCGTAAACGACGATCTGAATGCCGCCAAATTCTTCTTTGCCGGTGATTTGCCCTTCTACCGTGTGTCCCCAACCTAAAGGCATAGCGACAAATTGCTTGATGTATTCATCTCCGGCATTGATTCCATCTAACCAAGGCTGAGGCGGTGCGACTAAATAATCGGCTTCCTGTTGGGCTAGCTTGGGATGCCAGGCTAGACCCGAAACTACATTAATATTACCCACTCCGACTTTAACTGCATGGGGCTGCCAATAATCGTATTTAAAGCTAATCCATAATGCTTCTCGCTGATACATGGGGATAAATACGCCACCATGGTTTAACCAAGATATTGGAACCGTATCTCGATAATCTTCGACTCGACAAATGGGAAAGGTTCCCAATCCTGGAGGCAAGGGGTAGATTTGCCCATCGTCAGGAATTCGCAGGGTGCGCTGAAAGTTGAGCGCAAAGTTGTTGCCAAAAGCGATCGCATTATCTTGGACAGTGACTTTAAGCATTGTCGATAGACTAAAATTTGCGGTTTGGTTTCGATTGTAGCAATCAGATTTCTTTCCAGTTTTGATTAGTGATGCTATCGATGGTTTTACCGGTCTAGTTTCGATCTAAGTCACAGCAAGGGAGAAAATTAGCAGCTAATTTAATAAATACTAAATTAATGAGCCAAAATGGGTATTTTAGGATTACTTCTATATTGGACGATAAATGAAAGGCAGCTAAAATAATTGCTATTTTTAGGGCATAAAAATTTAACGATTACTGATAGCTATGGTTGATTAGATGTTTTACGAAATGCAGTTCAAGTTAGGAAAAATAGCTCAATTGACAGATGCTAGTTTCTCCTCTACTTTCGCGTCCACTCTTGCCAACTTACGCGAAGCGACCATTGTTTTGGATTGGCAAAATAACTGTTTATTTTTAAATCAAGCGGCAGAACAGCTCTTGGGCGATCGCTCTAATATATCTGCCATCGGCAATTGGATTAGGGAAAAAGTCGGTGCCGGATTATCCCAGCCAGTCGTCTATCAACTACAGGATTTGCCGCTAACCGTAGCTGAGTCTGAACGAGATATTTTGCAGACGGCGGTTATTTTGCGCAAACAGCCAGAATCGGACGAACTCTGGCAGGAACTCAATCAACACAAATCATTAGCTATTCGCGAGCCCAAAGTTGAACCACGGATTGGGCAGCATAAATCCTCTGTTTTAGATACAGTCGCCGAAGTTAGTTACGATCGCCTTACCGGTTTACCCGATCGAGATTTACTCTTCCAGCATATCGAACAAGAAATTAGCTTTTGTGAGTCTAAAGTCGGTTACTGTTTTGCGGTCTTATTTGTTGATGTCAATCGGTTTAAAGTAATCAACAGTAGTTTAGGGCGCGTCATTGGCGATCGCCTGCTCGTGGCAATTTCTCAACGGCTACAGTCCTGTATGCGATCACAAGATTTTGTGGCGCGTATGGGCAATGATGAATTTGTGATTCTGTTGAGTAATGTCGAACATCTAGAGTATGCGGTTAACGTTGCTGATCGAATTTATCAAGAGCTTTCGGTAACTTTCGACCTGGGGGGTTATGAAGTATTTATCGAAGCCAGCATTGGTATTGCAGTGGGCGATCGAGAATGTGATCGGGCCGAAAATCTCCTACGAGATGCCGAATTGGCTCTTTCTCGTGCGAAACGACAAAATAAACTTCCCTACGAAATTTTTGACCGCTCGATGCGTGGTGAAGCCCTCACCCTACTCCAGCTAGAAAACGACTTGCGCCGGGCAATTAAAAATGAGGAATTTATTCTGCACTATCAGCCCATCATTTCTCTTATTACTAACAAGATTAAAGGCTTTGAAGTTCTGGTTCGTTGGCGACATTCCGAAAAGGGTTTGGTTTCGCCGGGCAGCTTTATTCCTCTAGCAGAAGAAACGGGTTTGATTATCCCTTTGGGATTTTGGGTTTTAAAAGAAGCCTGCCGACAAATGCGTTATTGGCAGGATAAGTTTGACGGTTTAATTGATTGGCGAGTTAGCGTCAACATTTCCAGCAAGCAGTTAGCAATGCCCAATTTTATTGTTCAGGTGGAAGAAATCTTAGCAGAAACCCAGCTAAATCCCCTCAATCTCAAGCTAGAAATTACCGAGAGTTCCCTGGTCAAAGATACGGAACAAACAATTGCTATTTTACAGCGTCTTCGAGCGTCAGGAATTGAATTTTCGCTGGATGACTTTGGAACGGGTTATTCTTCCCTTAGCTATCTACATCAGTTTCCCTTTGATACCCTCAAAATCGATCGCTCTTTTGTAAACAGTATTGGAGATAATGTCGAAAAGTTGGGTATTGTTCGCGCCATTATTACCCTAGCCCGTAACTTAGGCATGAATACGATCGCCGAGGGTATTGAAACCGTCAATCAGTTAACGAAGTTAAAGGCTCTCAAGTGTGAATACGGTCAGGGATATTATCTCTCTCGACCCTTAAATAGAGTAATTTTAGAAAATCTCATTGCTGCCGATCTGAATAAGCCCCTACAGTTAGAGCCGGAAAGTTACCGCTCCCTCATCGATGAAGAGCTAGCCCGGGAACAGCTACTGTTCCAAATTGAAAAGCTACGTCAAGAATTAAACGAGGTCAAGGCGGAAAAAACCGATTTAGAAATTGTCTTGGAAAATGCCACAGAACATGCAGATTTAGTAGAGTCTCAACTGCACAACGAAATTTGCGATCGCCAAAAAGCTCAGGCAGCTCTAAGTTTAGCCAATCGAGAGCTAGAGCAGCTTAGTGTCCTAGATGCCTTGACTCAAGTAGCCAACCGCCGTCGTTTTAACGATTATTTGCTGCAAAAGTGGCAAAATTTAGCTCAAGAGGAGCATTTTATCTCTCTCATCCTCTGCGATATCGACTATTTTAAGCTCTATAACGATACTTATGGTCATCCCGTTGGCGATTATTGTTTACAGCAGGTAGCTCTAGCGATTGAATGTGTTATGGAATCGACTCCTGGTTTAGTGGCGCGTTATGGAGGAGAAGAGTTTGGCATTATCCTTCCCGATGTGGGGGTAGAGCGAGCGCTACAAATTGCGGATAAAATTGCGATTAACGTCAGAAAACTACGTATCTCCCACCAGCAATCTCTGGTCAGCGAATTTGTCACCATCAGCTTGGGGGTACATAGCTTAATTCCCAATGGTGAATCTAATCCCGAATTATTAATTGCGTTGGCAGATAAAGGGCTGTATCAAGCCAAAGCCGAAGGACGAGATCGAGCCTGTGCCTATACGGCGACGGTAGATTAAGCACGAACTATTCTCCGCCAAATGACTAAGCTACCTAATATGATTGAGGTTGGAGTCAGCCAGTCTCCCCAACGTACATAGAGAGTTTGGTTTTGACGACGATAAATTGTCTGGGCATGAATTGCATACTCCTCTAGGGGAGAAATCCAAAGGGTACGACCATGAGGATCAACGATCGCACTATAACCGGTATTGGTGGCTCTAGCGGCCCAGCGGTCTGTTTCTATTGCTCGCATTACGTCATGGGCATGGTGTTGGCTGGGCATTGTTTTACTGTAGTGGGCATTGTTAGAAGCCGTCAGAATAAACTCTCCTCCTGCCCGTGCTTGACGCCAAAAAAGTTGGGGAAACGCCGACTCGTAGCAGATCGCCATAATGGCTCGACCAAAGGGGGTCTCAAATATCTGATTAGATGCGCCGGCTGCCAGATGAACATTTAAAGGAGACAGGCGATCGATTACCCCGCCCAAAATTGACTCTAGAGGAATGTATTCTCCCAAGGGGACAAGCTTGTGTTTGTCATAGCGACTGTAGGTTTTTCCCTCTCCCGTCAGAGTAAAAATACTGTTGGTATAGCTGCTGCCATCTCTGCCGTTAGCTCCTACCCAAGCGGGAACTCCTTCTTTGACTACCGCTTGATAAAAATTAGAGCCATCTATGATATCCGACCAATAAAAAGGTAGTGCGGTCTCGGGAGTCAGTACAACATCAACCCCCTGTTGAGCCAGTCTTCGATAGCCGGAAGTGTAGCCAGAGATCGCTTTTTGCCAGCCCTGAGAAAATAGCTTGATTTCATTAGCAATATTCCCCTGAATAATTCCTACTTTTAACGGTGCTAAATTATTTGGCGCTAGGGGTATCTGGTAAAGATAAAAGCCGATCGAATAACTGGTCGTAATAATAATTAGAGGAACGGCTAAAAGAAATATTTTTGGTCTTAGTTTATCGGCGTGATACCAAGCTAAAATCGCCTCGGCTAAGGATATATTTACCGCTACAATTACCGCCGCAATGGTGTTAACTCCCGACAGCTTGCCTAACTGTAAAATGACTAAATTATGGGTACTTTGAGTATAGGCGATCGCTGGCCACCATAGAGGCGTGTAGCTCCATAATGTCTCTAAACCACACCATAACCCCGTAGTCATAAAAACCAAACTCAAGCTATTGGCTAAATTATGTTGCTCTAACTTAGATGAGAGAACACCGACTATGACAGCCCAACTAACTACAACCCCCACCCCCCATAGAGTAATAAAAACCCAACAAAAAATGGCGATCGCGATACTAGCCAGCCAGGGTACTCCCATCCAGGTTAAAGGATGTACTCCGGTAATCCAAAATAATGCCAGTCCATCGTAGCCGAGTCCCCAAACTAAAGCCAAAATAGCTATCTGCTTTAACGACTTCTGTTGTCTAATTAAAATCCAGAGGGGCGCTAGGGCAAACCAAGCTAGATACCAAGCATTAAAAGGTGCCGGTGCTAAACCCATTAAAATACCGCTCAAAAGTGAGATAAAAATCGACTTAGTTTTTAAAGATATTAATGACATTTAGTTAGAGCGATATTGAGGAAAAATTGCTAGATAAATAGCTGAACAAATAAGTAAATAAATACAATCAATCTAAAATTCAATCTAAATCATTAAACATGTTACGGATAAAATCTTGTTGAGATATCTGTTCCAAACTGTCACTCTCTCTAGAAACTACGATTAATTGTTTTTCCATATAAATAACCGGTATTGCACAATTTTGCTCGTAAATAAAAGTAGGTTCTATGGCTTGATATCCCTTTCCTTGATAGAACTGTTCTGGCGTAGTCGATGAATAAAGGTTAATAATTTGGCAGCCATAATTAATTGCGTTTAGTTCTAGTATAGCAATCGAAGCAAAGATTAGGACAGAATAAAGAGGTAGAGGAGAGTATAAACAGAGAACTAAAATGCCAG
>JBCBIN010000216.1:0-6640 GCA_038524555.1 Cyanobacteria bacterium J06623_7
TATAAAATTTTAATTAAGATTTTCAGGAGATAAATACTGTGGAAGTGCAGCAATCGACCCCGTTCGAACATCTTTCTGTGCTGAGTCGTGAGCTTGTTGCCGGATTAGAAGTTCTATCCTCGGGAGTATATCTAGATGCCACGGCAGGAGGAGGAGGGCATAGCGAGTTAATTTTGCGCCAAGGAGAGAACTTGAGGCTCACAGCAATTGATCGCGATGAAATAGCGATCGCCGCAGTCAAAGCCAGACTAAAAGATTATTATCCCCAACAGTTAGAACTCTGGCAGGGTAACTTTGCCGATTATCAACCCAATATTTTATATGACGGCATTATTGCGGATTTGGGGGTGAGTTCTCCACAGTTAGATGTTGCTGAGCGAGGCTTTAGCTTTCGTCATGAAGCGCCTCTAGATATGCGGATGGATCGTTCTCAAAGAACTACTGCGGCGGAGATTGTCAACCATTGGCGTGAAGTGTCCCTCGCGGATCTGATTTATGAATATGGCGAAGAAAGATTTTCGCGGCGGATCGCTAAAAAAATTGTCCAGCAACGCCCTTTTCGCACTACTACCGAACTAGCCCAGGCGATCTCCTCCACCGTCCCTGGTAAATATCGTCATGGCAGAATCCATCCCGCAACCCGTACCTTTCAAGCCTTAAGAATCGAGGTCAATCAAGAATTAAAGTCACTGGAGAAATTAATTGAGCTAGCACCCAACTGGCTCAAGCCGGGAGGAAAAATTGGCATCATTAGCTTCCATAGCTTAGAAGACCGCATCGTCAAGCATCGCTTTCGTGGCAGCGAACTATTAGAGGTCATAACGAAAAAGCCAATTGTTGCCGAACCAGACGAACAAAGAGTAAATCCGCGATCGCGTTCGGCTAAACTGAGGTTTGCGCGCAAAAAAGTAGATCTGGCTCAATCTTAGAAAGACAGATTGAGTTTAAAACAGTAAGAATGGATTTCTAGCAGTCTGATTCTTCGTCAGTTATGGACTCAATTACCAGCGCATTCACCTCTGGCTTCGCTAAGATAATGATTTTTTCTTTCAGCATAATCTGAACTGCGCCCTGAGCCATATCTAAGCTTAAAACGACAAAGGAAGTACCGGGAGTTAGACCTAGAGTTATTAGTCTGCCAACATAGCCACCGTATACTCGACTATAGCCCACCACTGCCGCTACAGAACCGACAGATAGCTCGGGAATATTAATTGCTAGACTCATTTATTTTCTCCTATTAAACTCACCACAATTTTGGGCGCTATTTCGTGACTAATTCCGAGACTAATATGATCGCCCGTGACGATTACGGAACCATTGTCCGTGCGGCTAAGTACCTGCACCCTTGCATTCACCTGAAAATTAAAATTTTTAAGCTGGCGTAAAGTATCTACAGAAGTTTGAATTTGCTTGACCTTTACAGTTTTACCAACGCCAACCTGATGCAAATAAATCTCATTCTGAGCTAACTGTTGCCGTACCGTAGAGTTAGTAGTTAGCTGGGTTGCCGACTCGCTGACAAACACAAATTCCTGAAATTGTTGGGGCCGATCTGGCAGCCGCTGTTTGAGTTTGGATGTTTGAGCCATGGCTATATAATTTATTGATAGAAATTGTTATTTAATTCTCCTACTTATAGATATATCGCGATCGGTACTTGTTGACAATCTTTTTTAAGTAGATTTCAAATAGATTTAAGAATCACCGTCGCCAGCAGCAATCTATCCCCAAGTGAATTAGGTTTAACGATATTAGCCATCAAGCATTAAGCATTAGTTCTTAACGGTTTTGGAAAACGCACCTTATTCCGAACCCCGCCAAATCCAGACGCAACAGCAAAAAAAAATCGGGCAGCTTGCCAACTACCCGAAACCTAGATTTGACCGTTACAAACTCAGATTACAGTTGATAATTGGGGATACAGTTATGTTCCATGTAGAAACGATAATCGGCGATCGCGCGATCGCATTGTTCTGAGGTCCAACCGCAGTGTTGTTGCAAGGTTTCTGTAACAACTGGTAACAGGTTCAGACCATAATCACCGTTCATGGCGAGAGTGGTACGACGACGCAAAATATCTACCAAAGTATGGGCAGATTCACTGGTTACGGCATAGACAATCTGGGCTTTGATTTCTAGTAAATCAGCGTGGAGAGATTCTTTTAAATCAGGATTTTCCTTGGTTAGTGCCAACACTTCTAAGGCTCTGGCACCATAAATAAAGAACAGGCGATCGATTACCTCTAGGGGTATAGTCGATTCATATTCATCAATTGCCTGCTGAATCCGGAGATCGCTGGGTAAAATACAGCCTGGTAGGGGTAGGGTATGGGTTTGACATGGTTTAGGCGATCGCTTTGTCCGTTTGAAAATGGCATCGACCATTTCTTCTCCAACGTTACGATAGGTAGTCAACTTCCCGCCAATCAAAGATAAAAGGTTATAGACTCCTTCTTTGCGGTGGTCGAAGATAATGTGCTTACGGGTGATACTCCCTGGCTTCTTTCCCTCAGAATTGGGCAGGGGACGCACTCCCGAGTAGGTGAACTTCACATCATTGCGGTTGAGGTTGGCAGTAGGCACAATATTATTGACTTCTTGCAATAAATAGTCAATTTCAGCATCGTCCGCTTTAATATTGTCGATATCGTCTTTGTAGATTATGTCCGTCGTGCCAATTAAATAGTTACCCAACCAGGGAATAATAAAGAAGGGACGACCATCAGATTTAGCCTCCACGTAGAGAGTCGAACCCGGTGCCCCCGGAAATTTCTCCACGACAATATGACTACCCTTAGTGCCGCCGTTCTTTTTGGCATCGCCAATGGTTGTCGTTGTTCCTCCTTTGGTGCCCCGCTGACAGACCTGATCAATCCAAGGGCCAGCGGTATTAATCACTACGACATCTTGACTGCCGTCGATATTTACTGTTTCACCCGTTAGCTTATCCTTGCAGACAATACCGGTAATATGACCATCAGCAATCGGGAGCTCGGTCACCTCCAGATAATTGAGAGCCACTGCTCCGGCATTTTGTGCCGAAAGAATATTTTCTAGACAAAGACGTTCTGCTAGAGTCACTTGACCATCGTAATATTGCGAACCTCCCGCCAGATTATCGCCATCTAGGGAACGAAAGAGCTGCTTGAACTTCGCCTGGGGCAGCATCCGATGTGCGGGGAGGGTTTTATCAAAGCTGAAAATATCATAGAGAATCATGCCCGCCCAGATTTTCCAGTAGGGACGGGAGCGATCTCGATAGATGGGGATCGTTAGCTGGAGTGGGGAAACCAAGTGGGGTGCAGTGCGGAGTAACACCTCCCGCTCTTTTAAAGATTCTCTGACCAGAGGAAATTCAAAATACTCCAAATAGCGTAATCCTCCGTGAATGAGACGGCTAGACCAACTCGAACTGCCGCTGGCAAAATCATTTTTATCGACAATAATCGTTTTCAGACCGCGAATAGCCGCATCCCGCGCGACTCCAGCGCCATTTATGCCGCCGCCAATTACAATTACGTCGTATTCTGTCTGTTGAATTTGTGTCAAATCTCGCATAAAGATTGTTGTTAAAAATGCTTGCAAACATTTACTAAGTTAACTAATCATTTCGATTTCATCATGAAATTCCCGGATAAACTCGAAGATAGCAGCAGATTTATTCGATATTGATAGGATCGACATCGATAGTCAGGCTAACAGATTTGGGTAATAGCGATCGCAGTTGATTGAGGTCGGGCAAGCGGTCTTGAGCTAGGGGCGAAAACTTGAGTAAAATTTGCCAGCGATAGCGACGGGCAACCCGCATAATATTAGCTGGAGCAGGACCCAAGAGTTCAAATTCGGGGTCGAGCAGGTCGATTAACCGATCGGCTAGGATTTCGGCGGCGCGGGCGACTTCTCCCTCATCAATGCTGCTCAGCTTAAGTAAAATCAACCGACCGTAAGGGGGATAGTTTAATTCGGCTCTTTGAGCTAATTCGGCGGCGCTAAAATCATGATAGTTATGGGCTTTAACCGCCTGAATTACCGGATGTTCGGGGGAATAAGTTTGTAAAATTACTCGCCCGGGAGCATCTCCCCGACCGGCTCTACCCGCCACTTGAGTTAGAGTTTGAAAGGCTCTTTCCGCAGCGCGATAATCACTGCGATGGAGCAAACCGTCAGCGGCAATAATACCCACGAGAGTAACTCCGGCGATATCCAAACCCTTAGTTAGCATTTGCGTGCCAATTAGAATGTCGGCTTCTCGATGAATAAAGCGATCGATTAATTGTCGATGTTGCCCTTTGTTTCTAGTGGTGTCGCTATCGTATCTAATCGCTCGCAGTTCGGGAAATAGCTTGCTCAACTCTTGAGTTACCTTTTGAGTCCCACTACCAAAAAACTTCAGATAGGGAGAACTGCATTCGGGACAGATTTGAGGTTGAATCTTGGTATGGTTGCAATAGTGACAGCGCAACAGCTGGGGCGCATCGGCATGGGTATGGTGGTAGGACAGAGAAACATCACAGTCGGGACATTCCATGACATAGCCACAGCTACGACAGGAAACAAAAGTGCTGTGCCCACGACGAGGAATAAATAAGATGCCCTGCTCTTTTCGCTCCTGCATTTGGGCGAGCGCTTGTTGCAGAGCTAGGCTAAAAATCGAGCGATTACCCCGACTCAATTCCTGACGTAAATCGATTACCGAAACTTGAGGGAGTGGGCGAGCACCAATACGGCTAGGTAGGGATAGATAAGAGGTCTTAGCGGCTGATTTTTCCGGCTTGTCTGAAGTTTCCGTATTTGCCCCAACGGCAGTCAAACTTTCTAGTGATGGGGTCGCCGAACCCAAAACCACGGGACAAGGCTCCAGCTGTCCCCGCCATTGTGCTACCTGACGGGCATGGTAGGTAGGAGTCGGGCGGTCTTGTTTAAAGCTGGAATCATGTTCCTCATCCAGTACGATTAAGCCTAAGTTGGGCAGGGGGGCAAAAATAGCCGAGCGGGTGCCAATTACCACCTGGGGTTCCCCGCGAATTGTCTGACGCCAAGTATCATAGCGCTCACCGGCGGATAACCGACTGTGATAGACACAGACGCGATCGCCAAACCGGGCTCGAAAGCGATCCGTTAGCTGGGGAGTTAAGCCGATTTCGGGAACCAGAACTATTGCTGATTTTCCTTGTTCGAGTATGGGCGTGATCGCCTGAAGATAGACTTCGGTTTTTCCCGAACCAGTTACCCCATGAAGCAGGATTTGGGCATAACCGGTTTGAGCCGCGATCTCTTTTAGGGCAGTAGCCTGGTCAGCACTCAATTCCTTGGGTTGATCTGCCCCCTGCAAAATACCTTGTTCCTTGCGTAAAATTTCTCGTTCGGAGAGAACCACATATCCCTTCGCCACTAATTTTTCTACAGTTGGCTTGGTCGTGCGACACAGAGATATTAAATCTTTGAGCCACATCTCGCCACCCCTATTTCTTAGTACCTGCACGATTTCTCGCTGTCTGGAGGTTAAATCTTCTAGGAGACTCCTCGTGGCTACAGTTACGGCAGTTTTGAGCTTGGGCTTGACTCGCTTAGGAGGTTCGAGGTAGTTCTCAATCCAACCCCGTTTACCTAGTTCCTTAATTCCCCTGCTTGCACCCTTAATCTGATTTCTTAAATAGTTAACGCTATAGTCGCCATCCTTTTGACTTTGGAGCAAATTTAAGACTCGAACGGCGATCGCACTACAAAAAGTTTCCGCCCCCGGAGGCAGGTTGGGATTTAATCTTACCCTTCTTTGCGATCGACCCAGTAAGCCGGGAGGAAGAGCCACCCGAATTGCATTCATCAAGTCAGCACTGTAGTAATCGGCCATTTTTTCCAGCAGTTGCCAGTAATTAGAATGAAAAAAACCAGAGGTAATAACGTCCTCGATTGGTTTAATTCTCGTTAAAGCAAGATCGTCAGGAGGCACACTTAATAGGCGGATGGCAATACCTCCCGTTAACTGCATGCCAAAGGGAACGCTCAAAATATCTCCTGACTTGACCTTCAATTCTTCCGGCAGACTGTAAGTATAGAGTCCCTGAGTTCCTGGTGAATCCACCAACACTTCCACCCATTGCTGGGGTTTTGCTTCATAGTCTGAAGGTGGTTCGGCTGCTAATAGACTGGTTGGGCTCCCTGTTTGGTAGAGCATAGGCTTTATCACTAAATCGCCACTATCTTGAGGAAACGTTTGCTGATCGGTGTCAGTCAACATGAGTGCAGTCTAGTTACTCGTACCAGAATACTATCTCACATCTTTTTTGCCTCTCAATGGTTACCCACACCAGAAAACATACTAGATTTATTGCCTGAATAACAGATATTGCTTTTTACCTTTAGCTCCGGAGCAAATCCAAAAACAGTAGTTGAGGGTGCTGGAAAATTAGTTTTTAACGATTTAAAACTTCTCTAAATATCGGTTCCCTAATACTTTATGACTGCTTTGACGATTTTAATTATTCTTCGAACTCATTGTTAATTGAATTACATTAGTCAAAATAATAGAAGTCATCAATTCATCATTTAACAGTATTCGCGTAAAGAGAGCTACATTTTTTCCATTAGCTCTATGAAATTATATTACCTAGTTATGACTAGTAAAATTGGGCTTAAA
>JBCBIN010000217.1:0-6640 GCA_038524555.1 Cyanobacteria bacterium J06623_7
CTAATATCGACTCTAAAGTTAGACTGGTTGACTCGCAATATTCCGATTTTAACGATCGGCGATTCCCTGAGGCAAAAGTCCCTCAATAGCTTAAATTATGATGCTCATTTAACTAAGCCCTACTCATTGTCTGAACTAGAGCAAACTATTTGTTCTTTGGTCTGCCTTCCTGCCTGTAAAATCTAGCCAAACTACAATTAAATTTTCCCTCCATCCGTGTAGCTAAATCAGGCTAATAAAAAAACTACGAGAAATACCGATAAATCGAGTAAGCGGCAAAGTTAAATGCGCTTAAATAAGACCGCTTGCTTCACATAAATAAACAATCGGCGAGAGCAACCAAACCCTTGTGAAATGGTAAGCTAGCAGTTGCACTAAAACGAAAAAATATTAAAGAGGAATTAATAAAAATGAGCCAAGCACAGGAAACGCCATTGCTGCTCAGGGCAGCCCGTGGTGAAAAATTAGAGCGTCCGCCGGTATGGATGATGCGTCAGGCAGGCAGATATATGAAAGCATACCGCGATATTCGAGAAAAGTATCCTAGCTTTCGCGAACGTTCTGAAATTCCTGAAGTGGCAATTGAAATTTCTTTACAGCCATGGAAAGCTTTCCGTCCCGACGGCGTAATCATGTTCTCGGACATCGTCACGCCACTGCCGGGGTTAGGAATTGAAATGGATATAGCAGAGGGTAAAGGCCCGATTATCAGTGCCCCAATTCGCTCGCAACAGCAGGTAGATGAGCTACATGCCCTCGAACCGGAAGAGTCTCTGCCTTTCATCAAAACTATCCTAGAGAGTTTACGAGCCGAGGTAAATAATGAGTCTACGGTTTTAGGCTTTGTCGGAGCCCCCTGGACTCTGGCAGCATACGCAGTGGAAGGTAAAGGTTCTAAGACCTATTCCAACATTAAAGGAATGGCTTTCTCCGACCCCACGATTTTACACCAACTGCTGAGTAAATTAGCCGATGCGATTGCTACTTATGTTTGCTATCAAATAGACTGCGGTGCTCAGGCGGTACAGATGTTTGATTCTTGGGCGGGGCAACTATGTCCCCAAGATTACGAAACGTTTGCTTTACCCTACCAACAGCAGGTATTTCGTAAAGTTAAAGAAACTCATCCCGATACACCCTTGATTCTGTTAGTCAGTGGTAGCGCCGGCTTATTAGAGCGCATGACTCCCTCAGGAGCCGATATTATCAATGTAGACTGGACAGTTGATATGGCAGAAGCCAGACAGCGACTGGGGCAAGGAATGAAGGTACAGGGCAACATCGACCCCGGTGTTTTATTTGGTTCTCACGATATGATTCGCGATCGCATTTTAGATACAATTCGCAAGGCGGGTAATACGGGGCACATTCTCAATTTAGGACATGGGGTATTGGTTGGTACTCCCGAGGATAATGTTCGCTACTTTTTTGAAACTGCCAAGCAAGCCGACCAATTACTAGCACATGCTTAGCATTGAGCATTGAGCATTGAGCATTAAACAACAAGGTAAGATATCGCACTTCTGTTTGTCCTCAAATGCCGATTAGATAGCAAAAAAGCAAGAGGAATCTTAAAACCTGGGTTACCTCTTGCTTTATGATTTTTACTTCAATAAACATGAGACAGACAGAATAATGATTTACAGCTAATTTCAGCTTATCTGTTTGTCTCTTTCTTATCCCGAACTCACGTTAATTTATCTCATGGTCACAAACTCTTCGGCGGAGCTGGGATGAATCCCTACCGTGGCATCAAAATCAGCTTTGGTACCGCCCATTTTTACAGCGATCGCTACCCCCTGAATAATCTCAGCGGCACTATCTCCTACCATGTGTGCCCCCACAACCTTATCGGTATTGGTATCGACAATGAGCTTCATGAGGGTTTTCTCCTGCTTGCCCGGAATTGTGTAGTACATGGGACGGAACTTACTACGATAGACTTTAATCGCATCGCCATATTTTTCTCTCGCCTCGGCTTCAGTCAGACCCACAGTTGCCGCTTCGGGGGTGCTAAATACCGCCGTGGGGATGTTTTCATAGGACATTTGCCGCGACTGACCGCCAAAATGAGTATCGGCAAAGGCTCTCCCCTCATTAATTGCTACGGGAGTTAAATTGATGCGATCGGTACAGTCACCCACGGCATAAATATGGTCTTCAGCAGTTTTGTTGTATTCGTCTACTGCCACAGCACCGTTAACTACCTCAACTGCCGTATTTTCTAAACCGAGATTGGCAAGATCGGGCGCTCTACCGGTTGCCGCCAGACTAGCAGCATCGGCAACGATAATTTCCTCACCACCATCAGCGTTAGGAATCGTAATTTCTAAGGCCGAATCTTGTTTGGCGATCGACAGTTGGGACTGATTGGTAATAATCCGAATGCCGTGTCGTTCCATACCTTCTTGGATTTCATTTCGCAGATCTTCGTCAAAACCGCGCAGAATTTTATCGCCACGAACAATCATGGTAACTTCTGAACCCAAACCATTGAGAATACAGGCAAACTCAACGCCGATATAGCCACCGCCGATGATAACAATACGCTTAGGCTGCTCCTTAACATTAAAAATTTCTCTGGAGGTAATCGCGTGTTCTATCCCCGGAATGTTGTTGGGCTTAACTGGCTTACCACCAACGGCAATTAAAATCTTCTCTGCCGTTACCTTCTGGTCGCCAATTTCAATCGTGTGGGAGTCAATAAACTTACCATAGCCACGATAGACTTTAACCTCTGAGTTATCTAACATGCGCTGATAGATACCGTTAAGGCGATCAACTTCATTATTGACTGCCGTAATCATCTTCAGCCAGTCAAAGCTCGTTTCACCAACCGTCCAGCCATAACCTGCTGATTCTTCAAAGCCATCGGGAAAGTGAGAGGCATAAACCATAAGCTTTTTAGGCACGCAACCCCGGTTAACGCAGGTTCCGCCAAGGCGATCACTTTCAACAATCCCTACTTTCGCCCCATACTGAGCCGCCCTTCTCGCGGTAGCAATTCCTCCCGAACCCGCACCAATGACGAACAAATCGAAATCATAACTCATACTGGATATCTCCTAACTTAATTAAATAAATAGCGTTAATTACTCTAAATTCTAATAAAAAAGCAGGTTTGCAATGTTTTGCTGCATTCCTGCCTGGGGTTGTGGCTGATGTTCTATTGCTACAGATGTAACAATATAAGACTACGAGCTATTTACCGCCGTAGTAGAAGGCGATTTCTTTTTCTTTGAGGGGAGGAAATTCCGCATCGAGCAACATTCGATTTAGTTCTGCCTGGGGCAGATGTTTGGCTCCAATCCGGACAATTCGCGATCGCATTGTGTTGGTGACGCCGCTTCTTTGTCGTCCTGCCTCAAAACCCATCACCTTTTGATATAGTGACAGCTTTGCTGCGGGAATGGGAGAACCATCTAAATCTAGTCCCTGGGCGATCGCTTTATCTACTGCATCTGCACCTTTTGTATCTGTCATAATTTTACCGATCTCAATCTTGGTATAGTTGATGTATATTTAACGCCTGTAATTGGCACTGCCTACACTACAGCTTTACCAGGACAAAAACAATAGGGTGTCTGAGATGGCTCAAAGCGATCGCCCTCGGTTGAGTTAACCCACTAAATGAGCTTCTAAGAACCACAAACGCTGGTCGATAGTGCGAGAAATTTCGGTGTAGAGATCGGCAGTGTCGGCATCACCTATTTCATCGGTAGCGTCGATCGCTTCCCGCACGTGCTTGGCATAAAGAGCATAGCGATCTGCTAAAGCTGCTATATGTTCTGCTCCTGTAACGGCACTAAAATCATACTCGGGTAAAATCGAGGCGGCGGCGGCAATCCTCGCCGTACCATTAGCTACCCCAGCTAAAGCCGTAATGCGCTCGGCTACCATATCGGTATATCCTTCTAGTTCCCCTGCCATCTCGTCAAAGAGCAAGTGTAGCTGATGGAAATTCATCCCTTTGACATTCCAGTGTGCCTGCTTGGTTTGGGTCTTTAAATCTAGTGTTGCTGCTAGGGTTTGGTTTAATAGCTCGACTACCTTCTCTCGCAAATCTACTGCTAAGTCGATACGAGTTGGATAGAGTTTTTGTTTAGAAACGGTAGAAACCATATCTTAATTCTCCTTGTGTGATTGAATAAGCTTAAAATTTTTAACAGTAGGCTTCAATTAAGCAATTATTAACGATCACTTTTGCCTACCTCTGGCTACAATCCTAATCTGCAATACAGACTCTCACTCCCCAACCATTAAACGTTAACTGCTGACTGTTAACTGAGTTCACCCAAAGGCAATATCAAGAAACATCATGGTTACAAAGCCAGTCATAATGCCCAAAGTGCCTTCCTGCGCCACACTCTCACGGTCTATCTCGGGGATAATTTCATCGACAATCACAAACAACATCGAACCAGCTGCGATCGCCATTCCCCAGGGTAAAAATGCTTGACCGAAGTTAACAATACTCGACCCCACCAAGCCACCAATAGGTTCGACTAAACCAGTGAGTAAGGATATCCCTAAAGCAGAATTGATTGAATATTCTAACTCTCGCAGTGCCAACGCTACCACCAACCCCTCCGGCATGTTCTGTAAACCAATTCCTAAGGCTAGAGGCAAACCATGACTGATGCTACCATCACCAAAACCCACTCCCACAGCTAAACCTTCGGGAAAGTTATGAATAGTAATGGCAATGATAAATAGCCATAAACGTTCGAAGTTCTCGGTTACCTTCCCTTCCGGCCCCTGTTGAAAATGTTCGTGGGGAAAAAAGTTGTGCATCAGCCACAGTAGACTCGCACCCACAATCATCCCGATACTGACGATTAGCGCTGATTCTGCCTGGGAGAAACCCAAATCGCCGGCGGCTTCCTTGCCAGGAATAATTAGGGAAAAGGCAGTGGCGGCTAACATAACCCCTCCACCCAAACCAAGAAGTATTCCCTGAGATTTTTTACTCAAATTATCGGTAAAGAGAATCGGCAAGGCTCCTACGGCAGTTGCCAAACCAGCTCCTAAAGAAGCGATCGTACCGAGATAGATTGTTCCCATAGTCTTTTAGTCGGTAAGGAACAGCTAAATTTAATAATTTAATGCTCCGGAATAATTACTGTACACCCTTGATGTAGTTCAGCATTGTGTCTGCATCGGATACCTCAAAGGGATCTGTTGGGCAGTTATCGCCAAAGTCTGGCTCGATAAACATTTTTTCGATGTTCATGTCGTTAACTAGCATCGAATAGCGCCAAGAACGCATGCCAAAGCCCAAGTTATCTTTGTTGACCAACATGCCCATTTTGCGAGTAAACTCCCCATTACCATCGGGCAAGAGGAAGATATTATTTACTCCCTGCTGCTTGCCCCACTGGAACATGACGAAGGCATCGTTGACGGAGATACAAACGATCGTATCAACACCTAAAGCCTTGAATTCTTCGTATTTTTCTTCGTATCCGGGTAGATGAGTCGAAGAACAAGTGGGAGTGAAAGCACCGGGAAGAGAAAATATAATTACTTTTTTACCCTTAAAAATATCTTCACTAGTTGTGTCCTGCCAGCGGAAGGGGTTGGGTCCTTCAACAGATTCGTCACGGACTCTAGTTTTGAAAACGACGCTAGGTACTTTGTCTCTCATTTGTGTTTAACTCCTTGTTGTTACTGGGTTTTAAATCCTGACTTCTAAATCATACTCATAACGACTATGAGTTGTCAAGCAAATCCAAAAAATTGCCGAGATATCTTTGTTCTTGAGGTCAAATAGTTATCCGACAGTTGTCCGACAATCGAGGCGATCGCCAGAGGAAAACCGACTATGACAGCCCATAGGGAGTAGGTAGCTGTTGGATAAGTTAAATAATCGGCAAATAACTACACATTATTAAGCAGGTTTTATGAAGATTATGTGTTGCTGTCAGATGTGCTTTGCAAACGTGATACAAGTATAGTCTAGATCGCGATTAAACCGAGATTATAGAGCTTTTCCGGCTTTTGTATTTCCTCGAACGCAGATCCCAGTCTACCGCTGAATTTGAGCTAAATTCAACCTTGAAAACTAGAGGTTATTCAGGAAAATAGGGACAAAATCTACAGAAAAACCCACAGTGTTGAGTTTCCCAGCAACAGCTTCATAAAGCGAAAGGTAGCGATCACGACAGCACGAACAATTAAATCTATCTCCGAACTAAAACCAATGGATACCAACATCAATCAAGTTTTACTAGTCCAGGACATCAATCCCAACGTTGTCGATGGCTATGGTGGCTCTACTTTTCCTGAAAGCTCTTTTCCACGCAATCTGTTCGAGTTTGGCGATCGCCTCTATTTTGCGGCTGATAATGATGAAAATGGTGTAGAGCTATTCGTTAGTGACGGCACAAGAGAAGGGACTCAATTGCTGGCAGACATCAATCCTAGCTTTTCCAGCGGTTCCTATCGACCCTACTTGGAACCGATGGGTGAAGATTCCGAGATGGTTGTCAATTCTTTTCCCAACAGTTCCAATCCCAGCAACTTTGTCGAGTTTAGCGATCGCCTCTATTTCGCGGCGGATAATGGCGAGAACGGCAATGAACTATATGTCACCGACGGGACAGCAGAGGGTACTCAATTAGTCGTCGATCTGCGTCCG
>JBCBIN010000218.1:0-6638 GCA_038524555.1 Cyanobacteria bacterium J06623_7
ACTTGTCACCCTCGCCCTAAAAAATTGGCAAAACCACCCCAGTAGAGCCAATTTTGCCAATTTTTTAGGGCGAGGGTGACAAGTAAGATACCGCCTAGAACCATAGCCCGACCCATATAGTTTTTGTAGGGAAAGATACCCTGCCAGCCGTCTTCTTTAATCCCGTAGCTGGGAATGCCCAGACAGACCAGCAGGCTCAGCACTGCCGCAATCCCCAAAACCCAGGCTAAAATCCGCATTTGCTCTTTCAGGCTATAACGAGCGGTAAAATAAGCGCCAAATAAAAAGGTGCGCAGTAAACCACGGCTAATTTCGAAACTGCTAGTCATGTCCGCCGACCAAGCAACAGAAAAGAAAGCCAGTGCCGCAAACAACAGCAGAGGGAGATTGCGGGTAGCGATATAGGCTACTTGTCGCCAGTGTAAAGCAACTAAAAGCGCGACAAAGGGATAGCTTAGGGCATTTATGAGAGAGAGAGGAATGGGTGGCGGTACATTGACATCGAGAAAATATAGCAGCCAAACAACGGTAACTACTATTTCTAGTTTTTCAACTAGGCGGCGATTGACGATGAGAGGTTGAGATCCGATCATAATAACTGATGTTACGTACTCATTAATCTGTGAAGTCTGCTTAAAGGTTAAAGGGGAGGGTTAATTCTTCTGTCTGGACTATCTTTAGCGATCGCTAGTCGGGAGCTAATATTTCTTGATAGAGAGCCTGATAGCGACGAGCCTGAATTTCTAGGGCAAATTCTCTTTCGGCTTTGGTACGAGCAGAGGTCGATAGCTGCTGTAGTCTTTCTCTATCGCCTAAAACCCAGTCAATACCCCGGGCAAGGTCGGTAATTTCTAAGGGACTGGCAAGATAACCGTTAACCTGATGGTCGATCATATCGGGCATGCCACCAATTTTGAAGGCGACACAGGGGGTTCCACAGGCGATCGCCTCTAAAACGGTGTTGGGCAAATTATCTTGAATTGAGGGAGCGACAAAAACATCGGCAGCCGAATAGGCCAAAGCGAGGGTCAAATCATCCCGCATAATGCCCAGGTAATGAGCCTTAAAGCCCAGTTCCGGAGGATTAGTAGGTTGAGATGCTCCTACCACCATTAACTCTAGCTTGTCTTGCCAACCAGATTGACTAAGCTGCTGCAGGGCGGGTTGCAATAGCTGAAATCCTTTACGGCGATCACTAGTGGCATTGAGAGATAAAAATAAGACGAGCTGTTTGTCTTGGGGTAGCTTGAGCAAGTTACGGGCGGTAGCACGGTCTATAGGTCGATAGAGATTGAGATCTAGGCCATAGGGAATAACCTCAATGCGGCGATCTCCAAAAAGAGAACTTTCCCGAGCGCTCTCTCCCAACCAACGGCTTGGGGTAACGATGGTTAAGTTTAAATCTCGCCAGGATTTATGCTTGCGCTGCCAGATCTGACGGGATAAATCTGCCTCTTTACCACTGCCTAAAATCGGACAGGCTCCACAGCTAGCGGTATAACGGTCGCAGTCTTCGTTATAGTGACAGCCGCCGGTAAATGACCACATGTCGTGTAGAGTCCAGACCAGAGGCTGGGAGAACCTAGCTAGGGTTTCAATCTTGAGATAGCCCGCACTAATCCAGTGTAGATTGAGCAGATCGGGATTTAACTGTTCGACGCGATCGCCTATATTTGACGGTAGCCAGTGGGGAGAGAAAAGCTGCTTGCTCTGACGACTATAGCGTTTGAGGGGCAGCTGATCGAAAGTTAGCCTCAACCCTGTTTTTGCCTGGGCAATACCCGACGAAGTTTTCGCGCCAATAGCTCGGGCATCCTGGCTGAACTTTGATTGGCACAAAATCCAAGATTCGACATCAATTTGATTTAGACCCTGATGTAGGCGATAGGCAGCGCGGGCAGCGCCTCCTTGATTGTCAAAAGTACTGATAGATGCAATCTTCATTTACAAATTGATGGTGTTAAGTGAATCGACATAAGCTAAGCAAGCGCGGTTGGTGTGGGGGAGCTAATCAATCGGTTTATATGCCTCCATAAACAGTGAGTCTGGCTTGTAGACACTGCCATCCGGTTCTGTATCGAGGTTAAAACTCTGCCAGGAATTGAGATAACTATCGGTAGCGGTGCGCTGCACTATTTGCTCGAAACCACAGTGAGTCAATACCGTCGAGAGAGAATAACGATCATACATCCACTGGTGGACTTCACCACTCTGGCGATAGTAGCCAACTTTGAGTGCGGTATAAAAACTCTGCCAGGGTCGAGGCAATAGCTGATGAACCTTTCTGCCCACCTGTTTGAGACTGCGTAACCAGTTTTTGAAGGGGAGATCGCCCGATGTGACAGTTCGTAACCGGCTGGCTTCTACTCCAAAACGTTCGAGGGCAAAATCTCGATCGCAGTTTTTCGCTTCAGCTAAATAAGTCGCCATTTCTCCACCCCGACGGTTGCGAACCATTTGGTCTAGCAGTTCTAAAGCAATCCATTCATAACTAGCAGCCCATTCTGTCGAGCTATCGGCCTGTTCGAGGGAATTGAGATAAATTCGCGCAATTTGTTCTAGATCTGGTACAGCAACGCGTAAAATTCCTCCGGGGCGCAACACTCGAAAACACTCCTGCATGAAGCTGACCGCTGCGGCTTTAGTAAAATGCTCCAAGAGGTGAGAATGGTAAACCAAATCAAAGGTGTTATCGGCAAAAGGAATACCCTGATTTAAGTCGTGAGCAATCACCTCTTTTCCCGTTGCCACAAAGTTGACGTTGGTCCACATTGAGTTAAAACGATATCCACAGCCCAAATTTAAGTATTTGATATCGCTATTAACTTGGGTATATGCCATTGCTAATTATCAATAAATATAGATGTTAAACAACTTGCCTGTCGGTCAATCTAAAGCTACACATCAACTATTAAGATTAAGTAGCTTTATCTAATTTTTAGAGTCTTTTTTCAAGCTTTTTGTTTACTGTATTGATTTCAAAAATTAAGAAAAATCACTCTTAAAGTCAAGCAGCATTCAACCTCTTTATTAAAGTTTTATTTAATCTACATATTGGCTTTATCTCAGTTTCTTTATCGTAAAATAGGCTATTCTTTGGCTTAATTTGTTAATCTATCGCTAGAAAAAAAGCGAAAATAAGCTCTGATTTTTACCAGCCAAGATTAATTTTGGCTCTAGGTTTAGTCTCTTTAAACCCTAGGGAATGAACTGGAGATTTATCGGTAATTTAACCGCCTGCCGCGAGCGAATAGCTATTTACGCATAGATAATAAGCTTTTAAATCGCAGGGGAATAAACAATGCCTTTGTCAGCATCCATCCTGTTTGACGCATTTCTGGGAATATTCCGCAGCTAAGATAGGAAGAAACAGCATAGGAAATCAAAGTAGATATTGCCGCCCCGATCGCGCCATATTCCTGGATGAGCCAGAGATTGAGCAAAATATTTGTCACGGCTCCCATTAGCTGGGCAATCAGACTCAAGCGGGTTTTATTTTCAATTACCAGCCAGTTGCCTCGGGCGACGCCAAAAAAGATAAAGATACCCGACCAGATATGTAGGGTTAAAATCGCTCCCGCACTGGCATATTCAGCCCCCAAAAGAGTGGTCAAGATACCCTGAGAAGTAAAGGAAACAACTACGGCAATTCCCAGGGAGAGAAAAGCCATAAAGTCATACAATTGTTGTAACCTGGCATAATATTCGGCTCGGCTTTGCTGTTTGGCTTGGACGATCGCCGGAAACACGGAGGAACAGATAACCGTGGGAATAAAATACCAGACTTCGGAGAATTTTACCGCCGCAGCATAGTTACCGACTTCCTCACTACTAGACATATTGCCCAACATTACCTGGTCGATACTCATATAAATCGTTACCATTACCCCCGATAAAATCAGCGGCCAAGAATTTTGCAGTAGGTCAAACGCAATTGATTTATCTAGCTGCCAGCGCCCGACCTGATGCTGTTTATCCCGGAGATAAACCCACGTCATACCAATAGCGCGAATGATCGTATCGGCGATAAATAAATAGGCGAAGGAAATTAACGGTAGACCCAACCAGATAAACCCTAGCTTAGCCAGAGAACTCATAAAAAACTGTACACTTCTGACGATCGCAATCGACTTTGATAGTACCTGGGACTGAAACCATAGATCGAAAATATCAAAGCAGGTAAAGATCATGCTAAAGGCAATAATCATGGTCATGCGCCTTACCAGCAGGTCGTCAGTGGAGGTCATAATACCCGCACTGATGATGAAAAAAGCAAGCACGCAACCAATCAGCTTCAGCAGGAAGGCAGTTCCCAAAATTTTAGCGCTGGCGGATTCGTCCTTAACCAAATTCCTCACGACTATTTCGTCTAATCCGAGTTTAGTTATGGCTAAAAATAAAAAGACAAAGCTACTGCTATAGCTCAGCCGACCAAACTGTTCTGGCCCCAGATAGCGAATGACATAAACACCGACAAAAAAAGACAGACCCATCCTCAGCAAACGTTCGGCCGATAACCAACCGATATTGCGGATAATTTTTCTAAATCCGGGGCTGAGTTTTAAGTCTGCTAATTTTAATTTGTCCAGCATTTCAACAATTGGTAAATAGTTAATTACAACAGCGGCGTCAGAGCGATCTGCCTGGGAATATTTGTTGAATGCCCTTTTGGTTCTCGGTAATTAGCCCTAGGAGTATAGTCGGGAGATATTCTAAGCTTATAGTCGTTGAAGATTAACTCCCATCACTACCCTTCGCTGTCAAGTATAAATACTTTCGTTAGACAGCTACACGGCGATTTTGTTGCCATGACATTGTAGGTGCCAGCGCCAAGCATGAGCGATAATTTGCTCCAGGTCGGCATATTCGGGCTGCCAGCCTAAGATTTCTGTGGCTTTAGCTCCGCTACCCACTAGGATTGCCGGGTCACCGGGTCTTCGAGGGCATTCAACTGCCGTGATGTTCCTTCCCGTCACCTGCTTGGCAACTTCAATTACCTGCCGCACGGAGAAACCATCACCATTACCCAAGTTGAAAATATTTGATTCGCGATCGCCCAACAAATAATCTAAACCTAACAGGTGTGCCTGAATTAGATCGACCACATGAATATAGTCGCGAACGCAGGTACCGTCTGGAGTGTCATAATCTGTACCAAAAATACTAATAGATTCTCTCAGACCTAATGCCGTATACAGCACTAGCGGAATCAAATGGGGTTCGGGTTCGTGGTTTTCCCCCAGTAGTCCCGAGGGGTCGGCACCGGCAGCATTAAAATAGCGTAGAATGACCGACTTTAAACCATAGGCAGTATCGAAGTCCCGCAGCATTCTTTCGACGATTAGTTTACTCGCACCATAGGGATTAATTGGTGCTTGAGGATCGCTCTCAACGATCGGCATCCGCTCGGGTACGCCATAGGTTGCACAGGTAGAAGAAAAAACTAATTTTTTAACCCCCGCCGCTAGCATTGCTTCGAGCAAAGCCAAGGTTCCTGCAACATTATTATGATAATATTTTGCCGGGTTGTTAACTGATTCTCCTACGTAAGCATAGGCAGCAAAGTGCATCACCGCCGCAATCTCATGTTCGGCAAAAATCCGGTCGAGCAACGGGCGATCACTAATATCCCCCACAATCAGCTGGGCACCCAGTACCGTCTCGGCAATATAACGATGACCATTAACTAAGTTATCGAGAATAATTACTTCATAGTTATTTCGCTGTAGAGCCAAAACTGCATGAGAGCCAATATATCCAGCTCCCCCGGTGACTAAAATTTTGCTGTGGTTCATTATAAATTGATTGACTGTAGAAATAATTCTCTCTCTGACTACCTAATCCGATACTGGGAAGTGGCGATATTCGGAACTTATGTTTTTAAATACTGGGCTTTGGGGCCGTTAGACCCCCAGCCAGCGATCGCTTAACCGATGGGAGAAGGAATTTCGTCGTTAACTAGCTGCTTCAAGATATTTGCGATCGGGATAGTAAGCGTCGTAACCATAGGCTTCGTTGCTCAAATCGACTCCGTTGGCGATGACTCCCAAGACATTAAAGTCTTTTAACAGTTCTTTTGCTGCTTCGGCGCTGCCGTAATTGGCGACCCCGGGACGAACCACAAACAATAAACCATCGGCCAATCTACCCAAGATTTTGCTGTCTGCCAGCCCGACTACCGGTGGCGCATCAATAATAATACAGTCATAGCGATCGCCAGTACTCAAAATGAGAGCCTTCATCATCGAGGAATTGAGCAGAGAAACCGGATGTTTGGGCAGCTTACCGGAAGTAATAACATCCAGGTTCGGCATGATTGACTGCACGGCATCAGCCCAGGCCATCTCTTGTTCTAAGACTGTTGTCAGACCAAAGGCGTTATCGGCTTCCCACAAAATATGCTGGGTCGGACGGCGTAAATCTCCATCGATCAGCAATACTTTTTTGCCACACTGAGCTTGAGCTACGGCGAGATTAGCCGAAACGGAAGATTTTCCTTCTCCCGCAACAGCGCTAGTCACCACGATTACTTGACTATCTAGCTCACTATCCAACAGGTTTAAGTCCATTTGTAAATTGTGATAGGCTTCCCTGACCGGTAAGAGAGTCATGTTGGCTACCGCTATTTCGGGCAATTT
>JBCBIN010000219.1:0-6617 GCA_038524555.1 Cyanobacteria bacterium J06623_7
ATTGCGGATAACCCTCTATCAATTATGACTCAACTATCGAGTAGGAATAGTCAAGCTAGATGGCTTCGCTAGAGCAAGGTTGTCATAGAGCCGAGCAATTCTACAATTTAATTATAGTTCTGCTGGCATATTTCGACCCTAGCGATCGCCCTGACGGTTAATTACTCTGCTTCAGTTACGACTTCTGCTTCTACCGTTTCTACTTCATCTGTTTCTGCTGCTTCTGCTGCCGCCGCTTCCGCTTCCGCTTCCGCTTCCGCTTTTAAAGAGCCTTCGGGAACTAACTCGATTTGAGCTTTTTCCCGTAGAAACTTATAGGTATTTTCGTTAAGCAGGTCGCTAGTGACCATTTCCAACAGACGGTCTTCATCTACTTCCTGTCCCTCCAGTTGAGGTCTTATTTCAGCCGTTTTGGCTTCGATCGCGGCCTGGCCGGGCTCTAATCCTTCTTTTTGGGCAATCTCTTGTAGAATTAGCGATTTCTGGAGATTATTGAGGGCTTCAGGACGAGCATTATCCCGCAACATAGGAACGTTATCCGAATTAAATAGCTGTCGGACATCTAACCCCATTTGCTGCATCTGCATGAGAGTTTTAGTCAACACGCTGGTAACTTCTTCCTGAATCAAAGACTCGGGTAGATCGATGTTGTTTTGCTCCACTAAAGCATCGGCGATCGCGGCGTTAACATTATTATTAGTCTGTGTTTCTGCCTGTTCTTGGAAGCGTTTTTCTACCGACTCTTTATAGACAGTAAAGGTATCAAACTCATCCTCGCTAGCTTCTTGGGCAAAATCATCGTCTAGTTCGGGTAGTTCCTTTGCCTTTAGTTCATTAAGAGTAATGCTAAATACCGCTGGCTTCCCGGCTAAATCTTCCTGAGGATAATCTTCGGGGAAAGTAACTGCCACTTCTTTAGTTTCTTCTGGCTTCATGCCGACAATTCCTTCGACCATGCCGGGAATTAGCTTCCCTTCGGCTATTTCTACCTGGAAGTTGGTGGCGCTGCCGCCGTCTATTTCTTTATTATCTTCTTCGGGCAACACCCCTTTAAAATCGACAAAAGCTACGTCGCCCATTTCTGCCGTGCGGTCTTCTACGGGAACCAAATCAGCCTTGGCTTCGCGCTGCTGGTTGATAAAGTCATCGACTTTTTCTGGTTGATAGACTATTTCTTCGGCTTTAACGCTCAAACCGTTATAGTCTGCCAGTTCGAGGCTGGGGGGAACATCTACCGCTACCGAGAAGGTAATCGCATCGCCGGGATTATACTTACCGAGCAGTTCGTCAAAATCAGAGCGTAAATTGGGCTGTCCGAGAGCCTCAATTGATTCTTGCTCGATCGCGTCTTGCAAAGACTTTTGAATCAACTCTTCCAAAGCGGCAGCCTTAATGCGATCGTTACCAATTCGCTGTAACAAAATACGACGGGGAACTTTGCCTTTGCGAAACCCAGGAATATTGCTGGAACGAGCCAGGTTTTGCACCATTTTTTCGTAGGCATTCCGAGACGCTTCTGGGGCAATTTCTATATTTAAACCAACTTGACTTTCAGGCAGTCTCTCCTGGGTTACTTTCATTGACTACTAATATCTCAAAACTACTGGGTTAATTTTAGGTTGGATCTAGGCATGAATTAACTTAAGCTAAAATTAATATTTAATAAGTTGAAACTCATTTTGTTTGGTCGTTTAATTGCCGGCATTGCCCAATCGAACATGTCGAAATGTAAACAACCGGAGCAATCTGGGACAGTTTTTTCCTTGAACCAATAGTCATAATAGTATATCTACCGAATTAGCTACAGCTTGATCTTGATCGCCGGTTTAACATCGAGCGGCGACTAGGCAAAAACATCACTGCCCTCTCAACCACACCCCGAGGAGGAATCATGTTGCAGAGCATAAAGCTAGAGTCATTATGGCTAGCCCGCTATGATATTATCGATTGAAGTAATTTAGCTAGTTAACAAGCAGTTTAAAGCGCGGACGCTTTTGGCTTTTTAGGTCAGGCGGGCCTGTATGTGATTTAGTAGCGGTATATTTTGGATATCTAAAAGTATTTGAATCATTTCCACTTTGGTTAGAAGCCAACGATACGGGGACAAAAATCAAAGTGCGAGGGATTTTCTGCTTTCGGTAAAGTTCAATTGGACGAGATTTAAACAAAATTTAGCAAGTGAGTATATTCTGTAGGAGGTAAATATAGTTGTCTAAAAAGATTAATGTCGCTATTTTAGGCGCCACCGGAGCAGTGGGTAAAGAATTACTGGAACTATTGGCGGAACGTAATTTTCCGCTCCAGAATCTCAAGCTGCTAGCTTCGCCACGTTCGGCAGGTAATAAAATTAGCTTTCAGGGGCAGGAGCTAACCGTTGAGGCAGTTAATGAGAATTCCTTTCAGGATATTGATATTCTCTTAGCATCGGCGGGGGGCTCTACTTCTAAGGCTTGGGCGCATCAGGCGGTGGCAGCGGGAGCAGTAGTAATTGATAACTCCAGTGCCTTTCGGATGGATGAGAGCGTTCCCCTTATTGTGCCCGAGATTAACCCCGAGGCGGCAGCCCAACACCAGGGAATTATTGCCAACCCCAACTGCACCACAATTTTGATGGGGGTCGCTATCTATCCCCTACACCAGGTACAGCCGATTAAGCGCATCGTCGTATCTACTTATCAATCGGCATCGGGAGCGGGAGCCAGAGCGATGGAAGAAGCCCGGGTACAGGCTAGAGATATTCTCGATGGTAAAGACCCCCAGGCTGAGGTTTTGCCTTATCCCATTGCCTTTAATCTGTTTCCCCACAATTCTCCCCTCAACGATCAGGGCTACTGTGAGGAAGAAATGAAAATGGTTAACGAAACGCGGAAGATTTTTGGCGATAACAGTATTCGCGTCACCGCTACTTGTGTTCGCGTGCCGGTCTTGCGGGCTCATTCTGAGGCGATTAATCTTGAATTTGCCCAACCCTTCGATGTTAGTCAAGCGAGGGAGCTAATTGCTGCTGCCCCAGGGGTTAAGCTGGTCGAAGACTGGCAGAGCAACTATTTTCCCATGCCTATCGACGCTACCGGTGAAGATCCCGTCCTCGTCGGTAGAATCCGCCAAGACATATCGAGCGATAGCAATTTAGAACTGTGGCTCTGTGGCGATCAGATTCGTAAGGGTGCTGCTTTAAATGCTGTGCAAATTGCCGAGCTGCTGCTACAAGAAGATTTGTTAACTGGTTCGGTTTCGGCGGTGAGCGCCTAAGGGATTACTTTTCCCAGAGTGGAGCGAAAATAATTAGAGAGTCAGATAGATGCGTGAAGAACCGTTTGGTAGAGTAGTGACGGCAATGGTAACCCCCTTTGCGGAGGATGGTAGCGTTAACTACGAAGTAGCCGAAAAATTAGCCGTACATCTCGTCGATAACGGTAGTGATGCCCTCGCAGTTTGTGGCACTACTGGTGAATCTCCTACCCTAAGCTGGTCGGAAGAATACGAGTTATTTAAAATTATTAAACAGGCCGTAGGCGATCGCGCCAAAATAATTGCTGGCACTGGGTCAAACTCAACTAGTGAAGCAGTGGCAGCTACGGTTAAGGCCGCAAAGCTGGATTTGGATGGTTCAATGCAGGTAGTACCATACTACAACAAACCCCCCCAGCAGGGACTGTACGAACACTTTCGCACTATTGCCGCTGCCTGTCCGGACTTACCGATGATGCTTTATAACGTACCCGGCAGAACGAGCTGTCGCCTAGAGGCTGAAACCATCGCCAATCTTGCCCAAATCAGCAATATTGTGGCGGTTAAAGAAGCTAGCGGCGATCTCGAACAAGCTTGTAAGATTCGCTGTCTGACTCCCGACAACTTCGCCATCTATTCGGGAGAAGATGCCTTGGTTCTACCCATGCTTGCTGTGGGTGCTTCGGGAGCAGTGAGCGTGGCCTCTCATTTGGTGGGAAATCAGATGCAGTCGATGATTGCGGCATTTCATAGCGGTGAGAACTCCCGGGCTACAGAGATTCAGCTCGAACTATTTCCTTTATTTCAGGCATTGTTTATGACCACTAACCCCATTCCAGTTAAAGCAGCATTAAAGTTGCAGGGATGGCAGGTCGGAAAGTTGCGAACACCATTATGTGAGCTACAATTAGATCTATTAGAAAAGTTAAATATAGTTTTACAAAAGTTGGATCTACTCTAACCATCTCTTTTAAAATTGTTAATCGGCGTCAACCGACTCCAAAGTCAATAGCAGTCACCCCGATGATTGACAAAGATAGTGACCGACAACTAAAGTGCGAGCTTTTTAACCAAGAGCAAGTTACCACCTTAAAATCATTAGACTTGTGGCTAGCTCGAAAACCTTCCGCTCGGAATCGCTGATTTATTTCGATTAACTAAGTTTAGCCAGAGTTAAAAGTGGTGTTGGGCGAAGTTCTTAACTCACATAAACTCTAGCACCAGGGACTAAACTCGCCGGGGCTAAACGCCAACTATTTGCCAGTGACGGTGAAACAAAGATATTGAAGCACAAATATTATTTCTTAGCGCTACGATAGTCAGACAAAAATAGGCAAAAAAACATAGACACAGACCCAAAAATTACCTTGAGTAATTCTGCCATTCTTAGAAAACGCTCTACAACCGCAATTCTAAGCAAAATTTACAGTTTTTATTGAGTAAATAAAAGTACGAACAACCACATAGCAACAAATCATATGACAAAAGTAATCAAAAAAGGCAAGAAACCTACGGTGAAGATTATTCCCCTCGGTGGACTGCATGAAATCGGTAAGAACACCTGCGTTTTCGAATACGAAGATGAAATAATCTTGCTAGATGCCGGATTGGGTTTTCCTTCCGACCAGATGCACGGAATCAATATTGTTCTGCCGGATATGACATATTTGCGAGAAAATTCCCATCGCATTAAGGGCATGATTGTAACTCACGGTCATGAAGACCACATCGGCGGGATTGCCTATCACCTCAAGCAATTTGATATTCCGGTTATCTATGGTCCACGACTGGCAATGTCGTTATTGAGCGATAAACTAGAAGAAGCGGGAGTCAGCGATCGCACCACTTTAAAAAGCGTCCTGCCTAGAGATATTGTTCAGATCGGCAAACACTTCAAAGCCGAGTATATTCGCAACACCCACTCCATCGCCGATAGCTTTACCGTGGCGATTCATACTCCTATCGGTACAATAGTGCATTCGGGAGATTTTAAAGTTGATTTTACCCCCGTAGATGGCGAACACTTCGACTTGCAAAAACTAGCCGAACATGGTGCCAAAGGCGTACTGTGTCTTTTGAGCGACTCGACTAATGCGGAAGTTCCCGGACATACTCCTTCCGAACGTTCGGTATATCCCAACCTCAACCGCATCTTCGGTCAAGCAGAAGGCAGAATTATGGTGACGACCTTCTCTTCTTCTGTTCATCGAGTCAACATGATTTTAGACTTGGCACATAAACACGGTCGCAAAGTTGCCGTCGTCGGGCGATCCATGTTGAACGTGATTGCCCATGCCCGTAAGTTAGGCTACATGCAGTGTCGTGACGATATTTTTGAGCCCTTGCGCTCGGTTAACCGTCTTCCAGATGACAAGGTGTTAATTCTCTGTACTGGTTCTCAGGGTGAAGAATTAGCGGCAATGACCCGTATTTCTAAAGGATCCCACCGTCAAATACGGGTACGGGAAGGAGATACCATTGTTTTCTCGGCTAATCCCATTCCCGGCAATACCATCGGCGTAGTTAATACAATCGATCGCCTGATGATGCAGGGAGCAAAAGTTATTTACGGCAAAAAAGAAGGCATTCACGTTTCCGGTCACGGATCGCGCGAAGACCACAAGCTAATGTTGGGCTTGACTAAACCAAAATTCTTTATTCCCGTGCATGGGGAACACCGCATGCTAATCGAACATTCTGGCATGGCACAGGCGATGGGAATTCCGGAAGAAAACATCGTCATCATCAAAAACGGTAACGTCATCGAACTTACTCAGGACAGCATTGGCGTTAACGGTAGCGTACCCTCGGGGATTGAATTAGTAGATCGAGCTGGGGTCGTACAGGACAACGTAATGAAAGAACGACAGCAATTAGCGGAAGATGGTGTAATTACTGTCGCAGCGGCAATTGACTGGTCGGGTAAACTTGTTGCACCTCCGGCTTTACATCTACGGGGGGTCGTAACTTCGGTCGAACAATCTTTACTACAGCAGTTGGTTAATCGTACTGTCGAAAGAATTTTAAGCGATCGCTGGAGCGATTTTAGCACCACTAAAGATGGAGACACCGACGTTGACTGGACGGAAGTACGTTTAGAGATTGAAGGCGGTTTACAACGCTTAATTAAACGGGAATTGAAAAGCCGTCCCTTAGTTGTCTTTATGATGCAAATTCCCGAGAAACATCCGGCTAAAGCTAGAGGAGCAAGACGCAGAAGACGTTCTAGTGCCATTAAAACCGGTAGTTCTACTCCCGCTCCCGTAATCAGCCGCAAATAAAAGTTCTGCGTATAACTATAACTTACCGTCGTCGATTAATTTTGGCGGCGGTTTTTAGTCGATATGTTTGCTTATAAATACGGAAAAAACCGGCAACAATACGGA